>NZ_JBFUHN010000119.1:0-15021 GCF_056402375.1 Variovorax sp. P4_B10
GTGCGGATCGGCACATTGAAGGTCGCGTGCCCGCCTGGCCGTACCACGCCGACAGCGCCGCAGTACACGCCGCGCGCCTCGGGCTCCAGCGCGCGGATCATGCGCATCGCGCTGACCTTGGGCGCGCCGGTGATGGAGCCGCACGGAAACAGCGCCGCGAACACATCCACCAGCGAGACGCCGTCGCGCACGGCGGCTTCGACGTCGGAGGTCATCTGCCACACGGTGGGCAGCGCCTCGGTGTGAAAGAGCCGGGGCACACGCACGGAGAAGGGCTGCGCCACGCGCGAGAGATCGTTGCGGATCAGGTCGACGATCATCACGTTCTCGGCACGTTCCTTGGGCACGGTGCGCAGCCGCTGCGCCAGCGCTTCGTCCTCGGCGGCCGTCGCGCCGCGCGGGGCGGTGCCCTTCATCGGACGGGCCAGTATCCGGCCGCCGTGCCAGTCGAAGAACAGCTCGGGCGACACCGACAGCACCTGCTCGTCGCCGGTGTCGACGAAGGCGGCGTAGCCGTTGGGTTGCGCCTTGCGCAGGGCCATGAACCAGGCACGCGCGTCGCCATCGAATTCGGCCCGCAGCGGTGCCGTGTAGTTGAGCTGGTAGAGCTCGCCGTTCCCGATCGCGCGGTGGATGGCCTGCATGTTCCGGTCGAAGGCGGCGCGTGAAAGGCCGGCTTGCCAATCGACAGCAGGCACAGGGTCGGCCAGCGCATGGGCTTCGGGCCACGGCTCGGCGGCATCGTGCACGCCGAACCAGGCCAGCGGTCCCTCGCTTGCGTGCACTGCGAAGGCGGGGTCGAAGGCCGCTGCCGCCTCGTAGCGCAGGTAGCCCACGCACCAGCGTCCTTCACGGGCCAGCGCCTCGACAGCCTCCAGCACCGGCCTCACTTCGCCGGCAGTGCGCGCAACGAGCACGCGCGAAGGCGCCCCGAAAGCCACGCGCAGCCGCGTCGCTCCGTCGCTTCGCGGCTCGGCGAAATCGATCAGCGTCTGCAAGACCGAACCGTCAGGCCGATTCGGCCGGCTTGCCCGCCGCCGCAGGTTCCACCACGGCCGCGCCGGCCTTCGCCGAGCCCGCCAGCACCCGCCTGCGCACCGCATAGATGTTGTTGCGCAGCGCATAGAGCTCGTCGGCATACGACAGCGGCACGGCCACCTTGTTGACCACGCGATCGAGTTCGTCGAGCTCCTTGAGCAGCGGGTCGCGTTCGCCCTGCCTGGCGTCCACCTTGCCTTCGATGTCGCGCAGCCGTGCGTACCAGCGGAACACGCGCCGCCGCACGCGGAACTGGTAGAGCGGCGGAATCACGCGGCTCAGCGGCAGCATCAGCACCAGCAGGCCGCCGAGCACCAGCCACATGCGCTCGACCAGGTTGCTGGCCCAGAAGGGCAGGTAGCGCTGCCAGAAGGGCGGTGTGCCGTTGATCGCGCGGTCGCCTTCGGGGCTCACCGGCAGTTCGCTGGTGCGCGTGTTCGGAAAGTCGCGCGCACGGTTGAACCAGCCGGCATCGCTGTGCACCGTCTGCGCCGATTGCGCGAACAGCTGGCGCAGGGCCGGGTGGGTTTGTTCGCGCGACAGCAGCGAGGTGGTGGCCGCGAGCAGTGACACGTCGGCCGGCGGCAGATCCTTCGACAGGTCGACCACGCCGCGCGGCAGCGTCACGGCCGAGAGGAACGGAAAACGCCGCGTGTAGGCATCGGCCTGGCCGAAGTCCATCAGCTTGATGTCGGGTGCGCGCAGCAGGCGCTGCACCTGCGGCGACTGCGGCGCCGACGACAGCACGATGGCATCGAGCAGCCCGGCCTGCAGCGCCTCGGCCGCGGCGGCCTGTTCGAGGTTCGACAGCAGCACGTCGTCCGGGCCGAGCCGGTTGGCCTTGAACAGCCGCTCCATGATCTCCGGCAGGCCGCTGCCGGGCATGTCGACGTTCACGCGCAGGCCGCGCAACTGCGTGAGCGAAGTCAGCGTGCCGCTCTTGCGGTCGATCTTCTGCGCGGTGTCGGCGCGGTAGAACAGCCAGATCGGCTCGAAGAAGAGGCTGCCGAGCGAACTGAGGCCCGCTTCTTCGTCCGCCACCGGGTCGGCGCTGCCACCGCGCACGAAGCCCGCGTCGGCCCCGCCGCTGCGCAACAACTGCAGGTTCTCCGAGGAGCCCGAGGTGGGCTTCAGCTTGACCGTGATGCCGTTGGCCTTCAGCGCCGCCGCGTACTGCTTGCCGAACTGCGCATAGGCGCTGCCGGTCGGGCCGGTGGCCAGCGTCACATGCTTGGGCGGTTGCGGCTGGAGCCACCAGTAGGCGGCGATCAGCAGGCCGATCACGAGGAACACGATCGGGCCGGCCGAGGCGATCAGGTCGCGGATCGACAGCAGGATCAGCTTCAGGGTTCTGGGGAACGCCATGGTGGTCCTTTCCGTGTTTCAGCCGCGCGGTGCGGCCAGTTCGGCCGCCGAGGGGATGTGCAGCGCGCCCACCGTCACCGAGTGCGCCGCGTGCACTGCGCGCAGGGTGGCGATGGCCACCGCCTCCGCCGCCATGGTGCCGAGCACCGTCATGCCCGGTGCATCCCCTTCGAGCGGCACGCGCCCCGTGGCCAGTGCGAACAGCGTGTCGCCGTCGCTCATCGTGTGCACCGGGTTGATGGCGCGCGCCAGTCCGTCGTGCGCGACATTGGCGAGCCGGTTGGCCTGCACCTTGGTCAGCACGGCGTCGGTGGCGACCACCCCCAGCGTGGTGTTGGTGCCTGCGAGGAGCGGCTTGGGCAGCTCGCCGCGCAGCAGGGCGCGGCGGGTGTCGAGCAACGCCGTGCCGTCTTCCGTGCGCGCGCCGGCCACGGGCTGCCCCGTGTTGTGGTCGATCACGTCGCCCAGCGAATTGACCGCGATCAGCGCGCCCACCGTCACGCCGCCGACGGTGACCGACGCGGTGCCGATGCCGCCCTTCATCGCGCGGTGCACGCCGAAGAGCTTGCCCACCAGCGCGCCGCTGCCTGCGCCCACGTTGCCTTCGGCGGGCGCGGCGTTCGATGCCGCGTCGCAGGCCGCATAGCCGGCTGCCGCATCGGGACGGATGCGCGCATCGCCCATCGGCAGGTCGAACAGCACCGCGGCGGGCACGATCGGCAGGGTGCCGAAGCGCACGTCCATGCCGATGCCGCGTTCTTCGAGCCAGCGCATCGCACCGTCGGCCGCCGCCAGGCCCCAGGCGCTGCCGCCCGCGAGCATCACGGCGTGCACCTGCTGCACCAGGTTGCCGGGCGAGAGCAGGTCGGTCTCGCGCGTGCCCGGGGCTGCGCCGCGCACATCGACACCGGCCACGGCGCCTTCGCGCGCCATGACCACGGTGCAGCCAGTGGGGCGGCGGGTGTCGGAGAAATGGCCGACTTCGATGCCGGCGACGTCGGTGATGGCACCGGCGGAATGGGAGGGGATGGAAGACGGGGCTGACATGGCGGCCGATTATGGGACGTGCCCCTACGATAGGCCCCATGACAGTTGCAAGAAGTAGTTTCTCCACGGGCGGCGGCGCAAGGCGCCACGTGGTGGTGATCGGTGCGGGCGCGGTGGGCAGCGCCACGGCCATCGAGGCGCTGCGTGCGGGCCTGCGCGTGACGGTGGTCGAGCCGGGCGAACCCGGCGGCCCGCACGCCACGAGCTACGGCAATGCGGGCTGGCTCTCGTCGCATTCGGTGGTGCCGCCCGCACTCCCCGGCGCCTGGCGCAAGGTGCCGGGCTGGCTGGCCGATCCGCTGGGGCCGCTGGCGGTGCGCTGGGGCTACCTGCCGCGTGCGATGCCCTGGCTGCTGCGCTACCTGGCCTCGGGCTGGACCGAGGCGCGCGTGCAGCGCACCGCCGATGCGTTGCGCACCCTGCTGGTGGATGCGCCGGCATTGCACACGCAGCTCGCGGCCGAGGCGGGCGTGCCGCAACTCATCGAACAGCGCGGGCTGCTGCATGCCTACCGTTCGCGTGCCGAGTTCGAAGGCGATGCGCTGGGCTGGCGCGTGCGCCAGCGCGTGGGGGTTCGCTGGGACGAGTGGTCGGCCGACGAGTTGCGCCGCCGCGAGCCCGACCTCGATGCACGCTACACGCTCGGCATCTTCGTGCCCGAAGCCGGCCATTGCCGCAATCCGGGCGCCTATGTGGCCGCGTTGGCGCAGCATGCACGCAACGCGGGGGCCGAGCGCCTCGCAACGCGTGCGACCGGCTTTCGCATCGAAGGCGGCAGGCTGCGTGCCGTGCACACGGAGACGGGAGACATCGCCTGCGATGCCGCCGCCATCTGTGCCGGCGCGCGCTCCGGCCCGCTGGCCGCGGCTGCGGGCACCGCGGTGCCGCTCGAATCCGAGCGTGGCTACCACGTGGTCGTCGAAGGCGCGACCGTGGGGCCGCGCACGCCGGTGATGGTGTCCGACGGCAAGCTCATCGCCCACTGGATGGACGGCGGCTTGCGCGCCGCGGGGCAGGTCGAGATCGGCGGCCTCGAAGCCGGGCCCGACTGGCGCCGCGCGGAGATCCTGCATCGCCATCTGCAATCGATGTTCCCGGCGCTTGCGGACGCCGAGGGCGCAATGACCGTCAAGCACTGGCTCGGCCATCGCCCGAGCCTGCCCGATGGGTTGCCCTGCATCGGCCCATCTGCTGCCAGCGCAGACATCGTGCTGGCATTCGGCCACGGCCACGTCGGCCTGTGCGGCTCGGCGCGCACAGGCCGGCTCGCGGCGCAGTTGCTCGCGGGTATCGAACCCGAAATGTCCATCGCGCCATTCGACCCCGCGCGCTTCAAGTAGAGCGGGAACGGCCTGTTCTCAGGGCTGCGGCCAATTGGCCGGATTCCGGCGGTGGTGCATGCAACTCAGCACGACCACGCGATCCGGCTCGACGATAAAGAAGATCGCGTAGGGAAAGCGCTTGAGGTGGGCTCTGCGAACATCTTCCCAGACCAGGGGAGCGCCCTCCGGTTGTCGTGCGATCCGATGCACCACCGCCTCCAGGCTGCGGGCGAACTCCGCACCCAGGCCCGCACGCTGCGATTCGTACCAGCTCTGCGCTTCCTGAAGCTGGTGCGCGGCACTTTCTCGAAAGACGATGTCGAGCAAGGTCAGAGCTTCAGCGATGTCTTGACTTGGCTCCAAGGCACGACGGACTTCGGGTCGGCGCGATGCTCGGCGCGACGCAGGGCGATTTCGCTCTGCTCGCGCTCGGTCATCCCTTGCGACTCGGCATCACGTGCGACGCTGTCCCACAGTTCCTCGGCGAGCTCGATGCGCTCCGCCGCACTCAGTGAAGAAAGAGCCAATTGCAGATCGGAGTTTCCCAATTTGATCTCCCGATGCGTTGGTAATGCTTCATTCTATGCAGTGGCCGCGCAATTGGCCTGTCGGTCAGTTCGCCGGCTCGATCGACAGCACCGTGAGCGCGCCGTCGACCTTGTCGGCTGTGAAGCGCACCTTGTCGCCGGGCTTCACCTTGGCGAGCAGGTCAGGGTCTTTCACGCGGAAGACCATCGTCATGCCGGTCATCTCGAGGTTCGGGATGTCGCCGTGCTTGAGCGTGATCTTCTTCGCGTCGGTATCGATCTTGCGCACTTCGCCTTCGACGGCGGGCAGTGCGGCCTGGGCCAAGGCGGCTGCGGCGAGAAGTGCGGCCGAGACGGCGGTGAGGAGTTTCTTCATGGTCATGTTCCTTTCCTGGGTGGGATGTTTCAGCGATAGCTTTGGTAGACGCTCGTGCTGCCGTCGGCCCGCACGAGCAGCACGTCATAGGGATCGCGCTGGTCGCCATACGCCGGGCCGTCCATGCCCGGCGAGCCGACCGGCATGCCAGGCACCGTGAGGCCGACGGCCTGGGGCTTTTCCTTCAACAGGCGCTGCACCTCGCGCGCGGGCACATGGCCCTCGAGGGCATAGCCGCCGACCTGGCCGGTATGGCACGAGCCCAGCTTGGCAGGCACGCCGAGCCGCGTGCGCGCGGCGGCATTGCCTTCGTCGTGCACGCGGGTGGCAAAGCCGTTCTTGTTGAGGTGCTTGACCCAGTCCTGGCAGCAGCCGCAGTTCGGGTCTTTCCAGATCTCGACCATCGGCGCCGCGGCCAGGGCGGCCAATGGCAGGGTGGCGGTGGATGCGAGCGCCAGCAGCGGGGCGGCGCGTTTCAGAAGGGTTCGTCTTTGCATGGGGTCTCCTTGCTCGCTGCTTCAGGACTTGGGGGCGACGGGCAGCACGCGAATGCGCCCGGCCATGCCGAGTTCGTAGTGGTCTTTGACGAGGCAGGCGAAGTCGAAGTCACCGGCTCGGTTGAAGGTCCAGACCATGGCGCCGGTCTTGCCGGCGGGCACGTGCACCATCCACGGGTCGTCGTGTTCCATGTCCGGGTACTTCTTCATCATGGCCGCGTGCGCCTCGATCTCGGCCGTGGTGCCTAGCACGAGCTCGTGCAGTTCCTTGCCGCGGTTCTTCAGGCGAAGGCGGACGGTGTCGCCCTCGCGCACTTCGATGACCGACGGCGTGAAGGTCATGTCGTCGGCCATGGCGATGTCGATGGTGCGGCGTGCGGCGCTGGCCTTGCCTGCGATGCCCCAGGCCTTTTGCTCGGGGGCGAGCGTGGCGGTGGCCTTCGGCTTGGCGCCATGGTTCTCATGGGCCTGCGACGTGGTTGCGGCAGCCACGAGCGCGAGGCAGATGGCGGTGATCTTGAGTGTCTTGTTCATGGGTCGAGTTCCGAAATGAAAGTGAATGAGGTCAGTGGTTGTGCGCGCCCGAGGGCTTGCGCACGGTTGCATCGGTTTTGCTGTTGTCGTCCTTCGCCGAAGGCGCCTTGCGCGTGGCCGGCGGCACCGTCGCGCCAGGCACTTCGCGCGCGACAGTGCCCGCCGGGTGCTTGAACCATCCCGGATCGCGGTAGTCCCCCGGCTTCTGGTCGCGCCGCACCTTGAGCAGCGTGAACATGCCGCCCATCTCGGCCGATCCGAACGGGCCGCTGCYGGTCATCATCGGCATCGTGTTGTCGGGAATGGGCATCTCCATCTCGCCCATGTCGGCCATGCCCTTGTCGCCCATCACCATGTAGTCGGGCACGAGCTTGCGGATTTTCTCGACCACGCCCTTGTGGTCGACGCCGATCATGGTCGGCACCTCGTGGCCCATCGGCCCCATGGTGTGGTGCGCCTTGTGGCAGTGCAGCGACCAGTCGCCTTCCTCGTCGGCGATGAACTCCATCTGCCGCATCTGGCCCACTGCCACGTCCACCGACACCTCCGGCCAGCGTGCAGTGCGCGGCACGGGGCCGCCGTCGGTGCCCGTCACCTCGAACTCGTGGCCGTGGATGTGGATCGGGTGGTTCGTCATCGTGAGGTTGCCCACGCGGATGCGCACACGGTCGCCCTTGCGCACGTTGAGCGTGTCGATGCCCGGGAACACGCGGCTGTTGAAGCTCCAGATGTTGAAGTCGGTCATGGTGTTGACCTTGGGCGTCGCGCTGCCGGGCTCCACGTCGAAGCTGCCGAGCAGGAAGCAGAAGTCGCGCTGCACCGGCTCGATCAGCGGATGGCTCTCCTTCGGATGCGTGACCCAGAAGCCCATCATTCCCATCGCCATCTGCACCATCTCGTCGGCATGGGGGTGGTACATGAAGGTGCCGGGCCGGCGCGCGGTGAACTCGTAGACGAAGGTCTTGCCCGGCGGAATGTGCGGCTGCGTGATGCCGCCCACGCCGTCCATGCCGTTGGGCAGGCGCTGGCCGTGCCAGTGCACGGTCGTGTGTTCGGGCAGCCTGTTGGTGACGTAGATGCGCACGCGGTCGCCCTCGACCACTTCGATCGTCGGGCCGGGCGACTGGCCGTTGTAGCCCCACATGTTGACCTTGAAGCCGGGCGCCATCTCGCGCACCACGGGTTCGGCGACCAGGTGGAATTCCTTGACGCCGGCGTTCATGCGCCAGGGCAGCGTCCAGCCGTTGAGGGTGACGACGGGGTTGTAGGGGCGGCCGTTCGGGGGGGCGAGTGGTGGCGCGGTGGCGGTGGAGCTTTGCGTCACGGGTTCGGGCAGTGCGGCCATCGAGACGCGGCTCACGCCCGCTGCGGCCACGGCTGTGGCGGCACCGGCGAAGAAGTTGCGGCGGTTCATGTCAGTGCCCTCCCGCCGCAGGCGCATCGCCAACCGCTGCCGTCTGCAGCGCCGTCATACCCCCGGGTGAACTGCCCGTGAGCACGAGTTGCAGGTCGGTGTCGGCCAGCCAGAAGTCGCGCTGTGCCTCAATGCCCGCGTTCACAACGAGCATGCTGGCGCGCGTTTCGCCCAGCAGCTCCCACACGCTCGCGAGCATGCCGTTGTAGCGCAGCACCATTTCTTCGTTCACCTTCTTGCGCAGCGGCAGCACGTCGTCGCGGTAGCGGCGCGCCAGGGCATAGGCCGTGTTCCAGCCCTGCCAGGCTTCGCGCGCTTCGCTCGCGGCCAGCACCCCCACGTCGCGCACGCGTGCGGCCGATTGCATGTACTGCGCCTCGGCGCGGCCGGTGCGCGCCTGGCCCCAGTCGAACAGCGGCAACGGCAGGTCGAGCTCGAAGCCGCGTTGCGTCGACCGCGAACGGTCGGCGTCATTCTCGAAGGTGGTGTTGCGCACCACGCCCAGTTCCATCGCGTTGACCACGCGGGTGGCGCGCGTGAGGCCGAGCGAGTCGGCCACTGCCGTGTTCTGCGCCTGCGCCGAACGCACGTCGAGCCGGTCGCGCAGGGCGCGGGCCTGCACGTCGCCGAGGTCGGGTGCCGACTGTGGCAGCGGCGGCAGGCGGTCGGGCAGGGCGTAGCCGGTGCGGGTGCCGCTCAGGCCGAGCAGCCGGGTGAGCTGCTCGCGCGCGGCAACGGCGGCCTGTTCGGCTCGTGCGAGCTGCGCTGCGGCATCGGCCAGCAGCAACTGCTCGCGCGTGCGCTGCAGCGCGCTCCAGTTGCCGACCTGGGCCATGCGGTGCGCGAGCTCGGCGCCGGCTTCGGCAGCCTCCTTTGCATCGCGCAGGTAGACCACGCTCTGCTGTGCCGCCACCGCACGCACCCAGGCGCGGCGCGTGTCGGCGGCCAGCATCAGCACGCTCTGCGCGGCCTGCAGCTTGGCGGCCTCGTGCCGCTGGCCGGCCCAGCGGGCCTGCCAGGGCAGCGTGACCAGGCCCAGCACGTTGAAGCTCAGCATCCGCTCGAACTCGCGTTCGCGGCCCTGGGCCAGGCGGCTGAACGAGAGCACCGGGTTCGGCAGGCTCGAGGCCTGCACGCGGTCGGCATCGCTGAGCTGCAGCGTGGCAAAGGCGTCCTGCACGCGCGGGCTGTTGACGAGTGCGATGCGCACCGCGGCTTCGGCATCGAGCGGCTTGGCGAGCAGCGCATCGACGCTTTTCTGCGAAGCCTCGTCGGGCGTGCGCTGGGCGCTGCTGCCCGCCATCAGCGGGTTGCCCGCGACCAGCGCCTGCACGTCGGCCGAGCCGCCGTCGGGTGCGAGGCTGGCGCAGCCGGCCAGCGTCAGTGCGCTGGCCAATGCCGCGGCGGTTTTGAGCAGAGTGCTACTTTTTCGGTAGCAAAGGGTGCCGGCAACTTGCCGGCGAGGAAAGGGGTTCACGCTCGATCTCCATGAGCAATACGACGGACGCCGCGAGCCGGAATGGGCTCACTGCGGACGGACTACGGGCAGGGAGATCAGGAAATGGGCGGCTTCAGGCCCGGTGCGGGCTCGGCGCTGGCGAAGCGGGCCGCGCGGGTCGCCGGCGGCGCCTGGGGCGCGCTGTGCACGGTGTCGATGAGGGGCATGCCGCCAAGCGCCACGGTGTGGCAGACCTGGCAGGCGGTACAGGTGCCGCAGCCTTGATGGTCTGCGCCGCTGTTGTCGTCGTGCGAGCCGGCATCATGGTGCGCCATGGTGTCCATGCCGCTGTCGGCCTCCATGGCTTCATGGCAATGCGCGTCCGCGGTCATGGAGGCCGCAGAGGCCTCCGCAACGAGCGACGCAGCCGGCAGCGAATGCCGCACCATCTCGACCGCCATGGCATCGCCGAGCCAGCCGCGGATGGGCAGCAGGGCGATCATGAGGGCGAGCAGCAGGGTGCGCATGGGGCGGATGATAAACCCGTGTCCTAAGACACCAGCTGTCCGCGGGCCTTGTCGACCCACACCTGCAGGTTGTCGAGCAGGTCCTTCTGGCTGAAGGAGCAGCTTTCCTCGCTGAAGAGCGCGCTCGACTCCAGCCGGTCGAGCAGGTTCAGCAGCACCTCGCCATAGCGCGGGGGCAGGGCGCCGAGCAGCTCGGTGCTGGCGCGCGCCTCGTTCGAGAGCGTGGTGACCGATCCGTCCGCGCCGTTTCGCAGTGCCGCGATGCGTCCGGCGAGGGCGTCGAGCTGCAGTGCGGCGCTCATGTCGAAGCCTTTCCAGAAGGCGGCAGCGACAGGCCGCGCTCGCGCATCAGGTCGCGCAGCACGTCGGGGTAGTCGGTGATGAGGCCGTCCGCCCCCCAGTCCATCAGCCGCAGCATGTCGGCGCGCTGGTTCACGGTCCAGGGCAGCACCTTCATGCCGAGCTTCTGCGCTTCCTTGATGACGGCAGGCGTGAGGTCGGCATGGGCCGGCGACCAGATCACCGGGCCGGCGGTCTTGCCCGCGGCGGCCTTGACCAGCTGCGGCACCGACGCGAAGCCGGCGGCATCGAGACCCGCGGTCCAGCGGCTGTCCTTCAGCGTGCGGGCCGTGCTGAGGTAGGCCCGCGGCAACTGCGGCGCAAGCTGGCCGACCAGCGCCAGCGTGCGCCAGTCGAAGCTCTGGACGGTCACGCGGCCGCCCATGCCCGCCTTGTCGATCTCGGCGAGCAGCGCGCGCACCATGGGCTCGGGCGCTGCGGTCTCGTCGGGCTTCGTCGGGTCGATCTTGGTTTCGATGTTGAAGCGCACCGTGGCCGCAGCAGCGCCGCGGGCCTGCACCAGTGCGAACAGCGCGGCGAGCGTGGGAATGCGTTCGCCGTCGCGCGGCTGCTGCAGGGCGAACTGCTTGCCGTAGTTGCTGGCGGGGTCCAGGCGGCCCACGTCGTAGGTCTGCAACTGTGCCAGCGTGAGCGAGCGGATGGCCGCGCCGCTCTTCGGCGCAAGCCAGGCGCCGCTCGCATCGCGCGTGTGGTCGGGGTTGAGCGAGGTGTCGTGCGAGATCACGACCACGCCGTCGGCCGTGAGCCCGATGTCGAGTTCGAGCGTGGTCACGCCGAGGTCGATCGCGTTCGAGAAGGCGGCCAGCGTGTTCTCGGGCGCGAGGCCGCGTCCGCCGCGGTGGGCCTGCAGGTCGAAGTGCTGCTTCGCGGTGGGGGTCATGGCGGCGCAGCCCGCAATCAACAGTGCGGCGACAAGCAGGAGGTATTTCATTTGAGCTGCACTTTGATGCCGGCGTCTTGCACGGTGATGTCACCGATCTCGTAGGTCTTGCGGCCCACGGTGAGCTCGTCGGCGGTGAAGCTGCGCAGCACCTGGCCTTGCAGCAGTTCCTGTGCGACCACCGCACCGACCTTCTGCAGCCGCTCTGCGTCGCGGCCTTCCACGCCCTGCAGTTCGAGACGCTCGGCCTTGGGCTGGTCCAGCCGCAGGGCACGCATGGCCGCGTCGTATCGGAGGGCGCTGCTCACCGACACGATGCCCTGGACCGGCGAGGCGGCGAGCAGGGGGCTGGCGATGGTCAGCGTGGCCGTGATGGCCGCACGGTTGGTGCGCGCATCCAGCCCCAGCTGCGGGTCGCGCAGCCCGACCATGAAGATCTCGGCATAGCGCTCGGCCACCGGAAAGCGCTTGGCGATCATCGTCTGCAGCTCGTCGCGGGTCGCGGTGTACTCGCTGGTGAAGAAATTGAAGCCGGCCAGCGCCGCGAAGGGCGCCTGCAGGACCGCGGCGCCCAGCAGCGCGTGCAGCACCCGGCGGCGGGAAGTGGGGGACGGGGGGCGGAGGTTCATAGCCCTCGGAGCTTGCCACAGGCGGGATCGTTCCCGCCAGCCGGCTCAGAGTGGCCGGCGACGGGCGTAGCGCACCACCGTCACGCCCGGCTTGGCCTGGCGCGTGGAGGGCATGACGAGCACGCAGTCGTCGTAAGGCGTCGCCACGGGCTCGCCGTCGTTCCAGCCGATCACGGTGCCGGCGCGCTCGATCACTTCCAGGCCGGTGAAGGGCTGTGCAAAGCGGAAATCCTCGCTGCGCGCCACCACCGGTCCGGTCACGTCCAGCGCCCATTGGCGTGGCGCGTCGGGCTGGAGCCAGCCGGGCAGTTGCTGCGCGATGGCGGCGTCGTCCAGCGTGCCCGCCGCCCGCAGGAAGCGCGCGCACTGGTCCTGCGCCACGGTACGGCTGGCCGGGTCGCCGTGGAAGCCGCATTCGACCAGCAGCGCACGGGCGTCGCTCTCTGTGTCGGGCGCACCGAAGCGACCGAAATCGCGCATGCGCACGCCGTCCTTGTGGCCGGCGTCGATGACCACATGTTCCGGGCTGCGCATCGCCTGCGCCAGCAGCAGGTTGCGCGGCTGCGTGCCGGTGAGCGTCAGCGGCGCGGAGGGCTCGTGCATCGAGTGCAGGTCCAGCAGCCAGTCGGCCTGCGCTACATAGGGCTGCAGCGCGGCGGCGCGACGCCGCTCCCGCGTCGTGCCGGCCTCCAGGCGCTCCGGCGACCATTGGCGGTTGAGATCTTCGTCGACGAAACGGGAGGCGTCGTGGTCGGCCGGATCGAAGCGCTCGAAAGCCTCCAGGTTGCAGAACGCCAGCGTGAGCCGGCCGCGCTGCGGGCGCACGCCGGCCTCCAGCAGGCCCTTGAGCGCCCAGGCGCCGCACACTTCGTTGCCGTGCACGAGCGCGCTGATCATCACGTGCCGGCCGGGCGTGGCGGCTTCGAAGTGCCAGACGCCTTCGACGCCGGTGTTGCCGGCGCGCCAGGCGGCGAGGTCGGGGGCGGGGAGTTGAAAAAGAGACGCGGACACGCTCATTCCTTGATGTTGGCGAATTTGACGATGCTCTTGTACTTGTCGGTTTCGCTGGCGAGGAACTTGTCGATGTCCACGTCCGAGGTCGGGACGACCGAGCTGGCGGCTTCCATCTTCTTGCGGAAGTCGGGCGACTGCAGCGTCTCGCTCAGTGCCTTCTTCAGCCGGGCCGACACCGGCTCGGGCAGCTTCGCCGGCCCCATCAGCGCGAACCAGACACCGATGTCCAGGTTTTTCAGGCTGGGGTTCTCGCTGAGCGCGGGCAGGTCGGGCGTGATGGCCGACCGTTTGGCCTCGGTGGTGCCCAGCGCCACCATCTTGCCGCTGCGGATGTAGGGCAGGGCGCTGGAAAGAACGAACACGCCGAAGTCGATGCTGCCGCCCAGCAGGTCGTTGGTCAGCGGCGCGACGCCGCGGTACGGCACGTGCGTCATGAAGATGCCGCCCTGCTGCTTGAGCATCTCGCCCGCCAGGTGCAGCGAGGTGCCGACGCCGGAACTGCCGTAGCTGTACTTTCCGGGGTTCTTCTTCAGCAGCGCGAGGAATTCGCCGGTGTTCTTCGTTCCGGCCGCCGGGGCCGCCACCAGCACCAGCGGCTGGGAGGCGATCAGGCCGATGGGGGTGAAGTCCTTCGGTTCGTACTTCACGTTGCCGTTGACCAGCTTGTTGATCGCCACCTCGTTGCTGGCGCCGACGAGCAAGGTGTAGCCGTCGGGAGCCGCATTGGCAACCTTCTGCGCGCCGATGGCACCACCGGCTCCGCCCACGTTGTCGACGATCACCGGCACGCCGAGGCGATGAGACAACTCGACGCCGAGCGCGCGCCCGGTGAGGTCGGTCGAGCCGCCCGGCGGGTAGGCCACCACCAGCGTGATGGGCTTGTGGGGGTAGGTCTGGGCGTTGACCGGGCCGGCTGCCGCCCAGGCAAGGCTGCACAGAGCCACGGCGAGGCTCGAAGAGAAAGCACGGGGAAGACGCATCGTTGTCTCGGGTTTGTAGTAATCCCGAGGATTCTGCGGAGCCCTTCGTTCTTGCGTGGTGCCGTATTGGCACGAACCCGTGCCGATGAGATCAGCGCAGAGCCATCGCCCGCCACACGTCTTCGGCCAGCGGGCCCAGGCGGCGCTTCGGCCGGTAGAGCCGCACTTCGAAGCGCACTTCCATGCGCCGCCCGCCCACAGGCACCAGGCGGCCAGCCTTGCAATCGCCCTGCACCATCGACCACGGCAGCCACGCCACGCCCAGCCCCCTCAGCACGTACTCGTAGAGCGCATCGGCCGAATCGCTTTCGATGCAACGCTTCAGACGCGGCGCCTGCGGGTTGTTGGCCAGCAGGTCTTCCACCATGCGGCCCATCGCGAGCGTGCGGACATACGAGAGAAACGGCACTTCGCCGGTACCGTCGAAGCTGTGCACAGCATGGCCTTGCGCGTCGGCGCGCGACACAGGCACGAGCTTGTCGGACGCCACCGTCACATGGGAAAACTGCCGCCCGTCGAGCCGGAAGGTGAGCGCGGCATGGTGAAAGATCAGCGAGAAATCCACCTCGTCGTGTTCCAGCATCCGCACCGTCTCCGCCAGCGCGCCCGTCAGCACGCGCACCTCGCCGTGGCGCAGCATGGGCTGCAGGCGCACCAGCCAGTCGGCCATCACCGTGCGTGCCAGCGTGCGGCCGGTGACCAGTGTCACCGTGCGGGCCTGCCGGCCGGCTACGTTGCGCATTTCCTCGCGCGAGCCCTCGACGCCGCGCACCATCTGGCTGGCGTTGTCCAGGAAGCTCTCGCCCGCGGCCGTCAGCACGACCGGCGAGCTGCCGCGCTCGATCAGCGCCGTGCCGGCCCATGATTCGAGCGCCCGGATGCGGCGCCCGAAGGCCGGATGCGTGACGTGGCGAAGCTCGGCGGCGCGCGTGAAGCTGCGCGTCTGCGCCAGCGCGATGAAGTCTTCCATCCATTTGAATTGCATGGCGCGGCGCGAGGCTGGTTAGGGCCTGTTCACCCTATGCAAGGGGTCGCGTTGCTTCGCAAAGGGGCTGGCTGCAAGGCGCCCGCGC
>NZ_JBFUHN010000120.1:0-14945 GCF_056402375.1 Variovorax sp. P4_B10
GGGCGCGATCACGCCGACGGTGTGCTCTGCTCCGCGAATGTCCCCCGGCGCGGCCTAGGGCCGCATGCCTCCTCCTTTATTTCGCTGCGCAGAGCACACCATCGGCGTGATCGCTCAGAGCACTTGTTGATCGGCCGCAAATCGGCAGCGTGCCCTCGTGCACAGGCCACCGGGTGCTCCCCGCAGCGAAATAAAGGAGGAGCGAAGCGGGGGACATTCGCGGAGGGGAGCACCCGGTGGCCTGTGCACGCACCCCGAACGTCGACTTCAAGCCGCAACGGACAACTGACATGAGAATTCTCAAAGCCCCCACCATGACCAGCGTCGACGGCAATGCCGTGGTGCAAGAAGCCCGCTCGCTGATCGCGAAGAAGCTCGATCAGCCCGCGCGCCGCGCCTTCCTGCAGCGCTCGCTGACGCTCGGCGGCCTCTCGCTGCTCACCGGCTGCAGCATCAGCGACGACAGCCATGTCGAGGCCGCGCTCTCGAAGATCTCGCGCTTCAACGACAAGGTGCAGGGCCTGATCTTCAACCCGGCGCAGCTCGCGGAAACGTACCCCGAGTCGATGATCACGCGGCCCTTTCCGTTCAACGCCTATTACGGCGAAGACGAGATCCGCGAGGTAGACGAGGCCAGCTACAAGCTCGAAGTGACCGGCATGGTCGCCGACAAGCGCAGCTGGACGCTCGCCGAGCTGCGCGCCATGCCGCAGCACGACCAGGTCACGCGGCACATCTGCGTCGAAGGCTGGAGCGCCATCGGCAAATGGGGTGGCGTGCGCTTTGCCGACTTCCTGCGGCACATCGGCGCGGACACCACGGCCAAGTATGTCGGCTTCAAGTGCGCCGACGACTACTACACCAGCATCGACATGCCCACCGCCCTGCACCCGCAGACGCTGCTGACGCTGACCTACGACGGCCAGCCCCTGCCGCCGAAGTACGGCTTTCCGATGAAGCTTCGGATGCCGACCAAGCTTGGCTACAAGAACCCGAAGCACATCAAGGCAATGTTCGTCACCAACACCTATCCCGGTGGCTACTGGGAAGACCAGGGCTACAACTGGTTCGGAGGGAGCTGAGTCCTCTTCCGGACGACTCGACTGCCGATGAAAGCACGAGGCCGTGTTCCCTGGAACCGCGCCATTCTTTTTTGAAAAATGAAACCTCAACTGGAAGATTCCAAAATGAACAAGCTCACCGCAACCCTGCTCGCAACCTGCATGGCCTTTGCCGGCGCCTCGGCCTTTGCCGCCGACGACATGGCGAAGGACGGCATGTCCAAGGATTCGATGTCGAAGGACGGAATGAAGAAGGACGGCATGAAGAAAGACTCCATGGCGAAAGACTCGATGTCCAAGGACGGAATGAAGAAAGATTCGATGGCCAAGGACGGCATGAAGAAAGACGCCATGTCCAAGGACGCCATGGGCAAGGACGAGATGAAGAAGTAAGCAACGCGACATTGACGGCCGGTGGAATCGGCGGCAATGTCGCTCCCATCGGCGTCGGCGACTAAACCTCCTTCAAGGACAACCCATGAGATCCCTCGCATTCACCGTCGGCACACTGGCTGCCGCGGCCCTCGTCTGGCATGCCGTGCCCTCGTTCGCCGAGACGGCCCGGCGCGTGCCGGCGCCCACGGCCGACCTGGTGGCGCCGGCCACCGCAAAAACCGAAACCGCCGTGTTCGCCGGCGGCTGCTTCTGGGGCGTGCAGGGCGTGTTCCAGCGCGTCAAGGGCGTGAGCAACGCGGTGTCGGGCTATTCCGGCGGCGACGCCAAGACGGCACGCTACGACGAAGTCGGCTCGGGCCGCACCGGCCATGCCGAATCGGTGCGCATCACCTACGACCCGCAGCAGATCAGCTACGGCAAGCTGCTGCAGATCTACTTCTCGGTGGCGCACGACCCGACCGAGCTGAACCGGCAAGGGCCGGACACCGGCACCCAATACCGCTCGACCGTGTTTGCAGAAAATGCCGAGCAGGCCCGCATCGCCAGGGAATACATCGCGCAGCTGAACCAGGCCAAGACCTTCGGCAAGCCGCTCGCAACGACCATCGAGACGTCGAAGCCCTTCTATGCGGCCGAGGACTACCACCAGGACTACCTGACGCTCCATCCGAGCCAGCCCTACATCGCGATCAACGACATGCCGAAGATCGACGACCTGAAGAAGCTGTTCCCCGAGAGCTACAAGGCCACGCCGTCGCTGGTGCGCGCGGCGAAATCCAGCTGAGTCAGAAAAGCTTCGCGCGCTTCGCCTGCTCGGTCAGCTCCGCCCGGAAGTCCGGGTGAGCGATTGCGATGAGTTCTTGTGCCCGCTGCTTCGCCGACTTGCCGCGCAGCTGGGCAACACCGTATTCGGTGACGACATAGTTGATGTCGTTCTTGCTGGTACTCACATGGGTGCCCGGCGAGAGCGAGGGCACGATGCGCGAGATGGTGTCGCCCCTGGCCGTCGAGGGCAGCACGATGAAGGCCTTGCCGCCGCGCGAGCGGTTGGCCGAGCGCACGAAGTCCGACTGGCCGCCGGTGCCCGAATAAGGCGCGTGCCCCAGGCTCTCCGAGCCGCACTGGCCCAGCAGATCGATCTGCAAGGTGGCGTTGATGGCAATCAGGTTGTCGTTGCGCCCTGCCAGCGTGGGGTCGTTGGTGAAGTCGACCGGGTGCATCTCCAGGCCCGGGTTGCGGTCCATGAAGCGGTAGAGCTTGTTCGACCCCAGCGCGAAGGTGGCGATGGTCTTGCCGGGCAGATAGTTCTTGCGTCGATTGGTGACGGCCCCGCACTCGATCAGCTTCAGGATGCCGTCGCCGATCATCTCGGTGTGGATGCCGAGGTCGCGCTTGTGCGTGAGTTGCATCACCACCGCGTCAGGGATGCCGCCGTAGCCGATCTGCAATGTCGAGCCGTCATCGATCAGGTCGGCCACCTGCTTGCCGATGGCTTCCTGCACGGGGCCAATCTTCGGCAACCCGACTTCCATCACCGGCGCATCGCTTTCGACCAGGGCCGCCACCTGCGAGATGTGCACGTGACAGTTGCCGTAGGCAAAGGGCACGTTCGGATTCACCTCGAGCACCACCGCGCGCGCCTTGGCGATGGCGGCCATGGTGTAGTCGGCCCCCAGGCTCACGGCGAAGTAGCCGTGGGCATCCATCGGCGAGGCCATGCTGAAGACCACCTCGGCCGGGATCTGCCCGCGCTCGATCTGGGCCGGGATTTCCGAGAAGTAGTTGGGGATGAAATCGATCCAGCCTTCCTGCCCGCCGGCGCGGGTGGCGCCGCCGAAAAAGAATGCGACGTGGCGCACATGGTCCACGGTCTGCGGATCGATGTACGCGTACTTGCGCATCGCGAGGATCTGCGCCACCTTGACGTCGCGGAAGTCGAGCCGCTGCTCCGACAGCGCCGTGAGCAGCGATGGCGGTTCGCCGACGCCGGTCGGCACGACGATCAGGTCGCCGTTGCGCACCTGGCGAACGGCATCGGAGGCAGAAACGAGTTTTTGCCTGTACAGGTCGTGAATGGTCATGAGCCCGGACTATGCGCTTTCTCTTCTATTTCGGCGCGTCCGTCTGCACGTCGTAGTCGCCCCGGCGCGCGGCCTGGTTGCAGCGGGCGCGGTGCACCAGCGCCTGCTGTGCCGATGCAACATGGGCGGCTTCGCCTTTCCAGGCGTCCAGCGCCGGTTTCTGCACAGCGCGGGAGTATGAAAACGCCAGCGCCCAGGGCAGCCGCGACTTGAACCTCGCGTTCATGGCGTTCAACCGCGCGGAAGCGAGCTGCGCCGACTGGCCACCCGACAGGAACGCGATGCCCGGCACGGCCGCGGGCACGGCCCGCAACAGGCACGACACCGTGGCATCGGCCACCTCGTCCACGGACTCCTGCTTCGGGCAGGCCTCCCCTGGCAGCACCATGTTCGGCTTCAGCAGCATGCCTTCCAGCAGCACGCCCTGCGAACGCAGTTGGGCAAAGACCTCGTGCAGGGTCTCTTCCGTGATTTCTGCGCATCGTGCGAGGGAATGACCGCCCTCCATCAGCACTTCGGGCTCGACGACGGGAACGAGCCCGGCCTCCTGGCACAGGGCCGCATAGCGGGCCAGCGCGTGGGCGTTGACCTCGATGCAGGCACGGCTCGGCAAGCCGGCGCCCGGCGTGATGACCCCGCGCCACTTGGCGAAGCGCGCCCCCATGCCGGCGTACTCGGCCAGGCGCTCGCGCAGGCCGTCCAGGCCTTCGGTGACCGTCTCCCCGGCATGGCCCGCCAGCGCCTTCGCACCGGTGTCGACCTTGATGCCGGGAATGATGCCTGCGCCCTCCAGCGCCTTGGCGAAGGGCTGGCCCGCGTTCGTCTTCTGGCGGAGGGTCTCGTCGAACAGGATCGCGCCGCTGATGCTGTCGGCCAGGCCCGGCGCGGTGACGATCAACTCTCGCCAGTCGCGCCTCGCGTCCGCGGTCTGGGGAATGCCCAGCGCCGCGAAGCGCTTGTTGCAGGTGGCGTTGCTCTCGTCCATCGCGAGCAAGCCCTTGTCGCCGGCGACCAGCGCCTGTGCGGTGTCGATCAATGCCTGTGAAGTCATGGTGCTGTGTCCCTCGCTTGCGGGGATCGTACGCTTCGGCTTGGCTGCCGACTAGATGACGGTGCTGCTGGCGATGCAATCAGAGCCTCTGGACCCTCTTCGACGTGCAGCTATTTGCGTGGCTATACTGGGCTGGTCACGTCAAAAAAACGTGATCGGGATTGGTCTCCTGAAGCATCTCTGCGACGAAAGCCGCAGTTTCACCGCAAGGATCTGCGGCTTTGTCGTTCGTGCCTCCAGTTTTGGCGGCTCGACGGGCGGGCGCGAGCCCGGCCGGTTCTCGCAAGAGGTGCCCGGTAGACCAACCCGTCGAGCTGCCGCCTCCGATTGGTCTCGGGAGCGGCGGTTTCAGCAAACCGCACCTCTTGGAGGCCATTGATGGCTCACGCTCCCGCGTTCCCCGAATCTTCTGAACCTGCCAGCGCCGAATCGCTCGCGCTGCAGGCATGCGATGACATTGACAGCCTTCATGTTGTGCGGCGTGCATATGCGTGTCTTGAAAAACTCATCGACCCGCAGCACACGAGCGACACGCAAGAGGTTTGTCCGAATCGCATGGAACTCAGTGCGCTGGTCGGGCTGGTCAATGAAGAACTGCGGCGGCGGATCGAAACAGCCGACTCCACGATGCAGTTGTTGCGTGTCGCCTTGAGCGAAGGCGGTGCACCAGCCTGACGTAACGGGCTTGCTTTCCTACTCCTTGCATCCCTATCGAGCGCCATCCGTTCCTGACGGGTCTGCTCGGACCGTCGATTGTTCGAAAATTCTTCGGGCGGTGATGAACAAGGCCCAGCGGGGAAGCTGGGCCCAGCGGAGTCACGGCTTGACTGGCCCGCTTCTCACGGAATCACCCGCGATCCATCTTCGATTAGGAGCTGAACAGTCGGGTCCGACTCCAAATGGATATCAAGGCAAACAATCTGGCTCGCCAGAACCAAAGCCGAGCAAAGGTCGCCTGTCGTAAGCGCAATTGGCGCTTGTTGTGTGTGGCGCCAAAGATCGCCGAGAGCAAGGGCCTCAACGTCCGTAAGAGTTTCAATATCAGACAGTAGCCAACGCTCATCTCGCCCAAATTGGGCGACGAGTGCTGCGGCGACAGCTTCCCCTGAGATTGGCAAGTCATTGATCGAGTCGAACATTCGGAGCACTCCCTTCTCTAATTGAGAGGCCTTGTTGGCCCTCGTTGCGGTGTACCACCAGTTCCGTTGGGCAGGTAGTCATGTTGATGCGGGTTCGGATGATTTCCAGGACGACCATGATCGGTGAAATCTATGTCTCGTACTGGCCTCCCGCTTGCGTCGAACTCACGCGCCTGATCGTACTTTCCTTTGCGGCCGTCCTTTTGCCCGAGTTGTGTATACGGACCATCGGCCTCGGGATCAGGAGTCGGATTGCCATGCAGATCGCGTGGCAATTTCCGATCAGGGAATCGGTTGAACATCCAATCTCCAAGTCCCTTACAGGCATCCTTGATTCCATCTACCCACGGTTGAGGCAGCAGCTTGGGCCACGGAATACCAGTTGGCTCGATGGGAATTCCATCCGGGCTGACTAGCGGCGGTGTTGAACTGCATACAAGGACGAGTCCGACCCACTTGCACTGAGGAGCTAAGCCCGTAGGGTCGGTAAACCCCAGTGGATTTCCACCGACGTAGCCGAACCGATTCCATCCACCGTCAAGCCCGATTGGATCGCCCTGCGTATAACGACCAACTCTCGGGTCATACGTCCGATACCCGTTGTAGAACAGCCCCGACTCCTCATCCGCATACTGCCCCGGATACCGCAGGTTGAACTTCACCTCCGAGAGGTTGGTCGTGCCCGGGTTTGGCGTCGTCTCCAGATTGGCAAACCGGTTCTTCGCCAGCGTCGGCTTGTCTTCCCCGAACGCGCTGTAGCTCCACTGCCAGACCGCCTGGCCATCGGCGTTCGTCAGCTTGCGCGGCGTGTTCAGGTGATCGCTGTGCACCGCGTAGGTGGCGCCGTTGACGATGGCCGCAATCGGCATCGGCCCATTGGCCGTGGGCAGGTAGAGGTACTGCGCCTGGCCCGCGCTGTGGGTGCCGCCGCTGCCGGCTTCCGCGATCAGGGTGCCCTGCTCGTCGTAGACGTAGGCATAGCCCAGCTGCTCGGCCTGATTCGTGGCAGGACTCCACAGCCGGGTGAAGAACGCGATCAGGCTCTGCATGAAGCCCGGGTCGGCTTCGTCGCCCTGGCTGGGCGGGTACAGCGGCTCGGTCTTGAAGACGCGCTGGCCCAGCGCGTTGTGCGCGTAGCGCGTGGTCGGGCTGACGTCGGTGGCGCCGGTGGTGGCTGCGGCCAGGCGTCCTTCGGCGTCGTAGGTGTAGCTGCGCAGGCCATCGCTCAGGAGGTCGCCGTTGGCGTTGTAGCCGTAGCTGACGCTGGTGTTGCTGGCGCCATTGATGCTCTGGGTGAAGCCGGTGAGCCGGTTGCTCGCGGCGCCCACCGTGTAGGTGCGGCTGGTGTTCAGGCCGTTGAGGACCCGGGTGCTGCTCGCGCGGTCGCCGTTGGCGTCGTAGCCGAAGCCGGCGGTGTTGCCGGTGGCGTTGAAGCCCGTGATGCGGCCGACCGTGTTGTAGGCGACGCTCCAGGTGGTGTTGCCGCTGGCGATGGTGCTGTGGGTGGGGTCGGTGTCGCCGGGCTGATAAAGATTCTGCGTCAGGCTGGTGATGCGGCCGGCGGCGTCGTAGACGTAGCTGCTGAACTCGGTGGCGCTCAGGCGGCCGGCGGTGTCGTAGCTGCGGTTGGCGGCCACGGCAGGCGACGCGAAGGCCCAGGTCCAGGCGGTGGGCTGGCCCAGGGGGTTCCAGGCGAGGTTGGTGACGAGGGGGGTGCCGTTCCAGTTCAGGCCCGAGAGTCGGCCGGTGGCGTCGTAGACATGGGCGAGCGTTGCGCCGTTGGGATAGCCGATGCTCGCCAGCGTGCCGTTGGGGTTGTAGGCGTAGCTGACCTGCTGGACGCTGCCGTTGGCCAGGGTCTGCTTCTTCAGAGTCACGCGACCAAACACATCTCGCGTGTACTCGGTGGTGCCACTGCGGTCGACGATTTCGGAGAGATAGCCCTTGCTGTTCGCCGTGAGGTCGTAGCGCAGCGTGGTGGTCTTGCCGTCGGCGAAGACGAGGCTGGTCGGACGGCCCAATGCGTCGCGCGTGATCGTTGTTGCCTGGCCCAGTGCGTCAGTGATCTGGCTGGGCAGGCCAAGGGCGTCGTACTGGGTGCTCGCACCACCGGCATCAGCACTGCTCTCGGTCGTCGCATTACCCTGGGCATCGCGGGTGTAGCCAGTGACCACGCCCTTGAAATCCTTGGCTTCGGTGACGGCATCGAGGGCGTTGTACTTCAGGGCGGCGGTCGCGTTGGCTGCATCGGTCACGGCCTTGACGCGGCGCAGGCCATCGAGGCCGTACTGGGTGCTCTGGTTCAGGCCGTTGGTCGCGCGGGTCAATTCGCCGTTGGCGTCGTAGTCGAAGGTGCGGGTCTGGTTCGGGCCTTCGGTCTTGGCACTGAGGCGGTTGATGCTGTTGATGGTGCGCGCCACGCTCCAGGCGGCGTTGCCGGCGCTGTCCTTGATCTGCTCGGCGGTGCGATTGCCCATGCCATCGAGGGTGTAGGTGCCGCTCTCGCCACGGTTGTTGCTCCAGCCGGTGAGACGGTGGGCTGCGTCGTAGGTGTAGGTCAGCGCAAGGCCCGTGGGCAGCGTGATCGTCTCGACGGTGCCGTAGGGCCTGTAGGTGAGCGTGGCGGTTTGACCGCCGACGGTTTGGGTCAGCAGGCGGTCGCGGGCGTCGTAGGTGTAGGTCGTGATCAGGCCGTTGGGCTCGGTCTGGCCTACAAGCCGGTTGCCTGTGTCCCAGGTGTAGCTGCGAACATGGCCCAGGGCGTTGGTCGACGTGWGAACGTTGCCTCTTGTGTCGTAGGTGTAGCTGGTGGCGGCCTCACTGGGGGTCTGTTCGCTGGCCACCAGGCCCTGGGCGTTATAGCCCCAGCTCCAGTTCCTGGTGGTGTTAGGCGAGACGAGGGCGTCGGTCTCGCTCTTGCTGAGCATGCGGCCCTGCGCGTCCCAGGTGTAGGCGGTGGTCCTGCCGGTCTCGGTGACGAGCACCGGGAGCGCCATGGTGGCATGCCACTGGGTGGTCACTGTACGCGCCTCGGGGGTGCCAGCGGACTCCGTGACGCTGATGGGCAGGCGCCGGGGCACGTCCCACACGGTGTTGGTGCGCGTGGCATTGAAGTCGGTCTCCGAGGTGACTAGGCCGTTGGCGTCCTGCGTACGCCACCCCATGTCAGGTTGCCTCGATCCTGATGGACGCGTGGCATAGCGAACCGCCACCTTGCCCGAATCAACTTGGTATCGATACTCTCGTGTTGTCCCCAAGGGATCTTTGACTTGGGCTCCAATACCGGGGTAACTGACTTCATAGCGATCAACACCGCCTGCCAGCTCGGTGCTGATGGCTTGGCCCAGGCTGCTATAAGCGAAGGTGCCCCAGCGGACACCAGCTTCATCAATGATGCCGGTGAGTGCGTTGGGGTAGGTGCTGTTCTCGTAAAGGAAGCCCCGGCTTTTGCCGTCGGGGTACAAGACAGTGGCCAGGCGGCCCTGGGTGTCGTAGCTGTAGCCAATGGCGCGTCCGTCGGGGGTGGTGACGGTGGCGAGCTTGTTACCGGCGTATGCGAAAACGAGGGCTCTGCCGAAGCCGTTGCTCACAGTGGCTAGACGGCCAGACCCGTCGTAGGTGTAGGCGTAGCTGAAACCGCCGCGCTCGGTTCTGGTCTGCAGCTTGCCATCGGAAGTGAAGGCCAGAACACTGTCGTCCTCGGCGCTCTTGTAGATCCAAGCATCACCGGCCTCAGTCAGCACGTCGGCACCATTGTCGGCGACCCATGTATTGGAAGAGACGGTTTGCTTTATGAAACTACGGTTATATCCCCCTGGCAAAACGATAGAGATACGCAGACCGTCGGACGATTTAACCAACTGCCACGAGTGATTGTGTCCCCAGCCTGGGCCCAGCTTTGCCGATGTATCAGTAGCATCCAAACCCCAGCTACTGCGGTAAGTGCGCATAAAGGAGATGGGCGCTGCCCCTCCGTCATTCCAGTCAGTCTCAGCGCGGTACTTCTCTTGTGTGGCTGGCAAGATGGGATGCCCGGCAGACAGGCCGTCGGGCGTACATTGCCCTATACCCTGCACCGGCTCCGCAGGCCGGCAAGCAAATGAAGCGACATCGCCTTGCAGGCCGTCCTGACAGACGCAACTGCCCATATACAGACTGCTTTTGCTTGGGCAATCTTGGCGATAACCGATGGACGCACCTCCATAATTCGCAATCCCCAATACGCCAGCTGGCTCTTTCCAATACAGATCAACGATGCACGTTTGACCGTCTGAACTCAACCGTGGATTTTTCCAAATCCAGGGATATTGACCTTGAGGCAGAGGCCCATATTCCGCGTTTATTTGACTCACGATGTCAACACAAGCCTCTAAACGAGTTGGAAATCCATCTGGCTGACGAGTATGGTCGGCTATATATCTAATTTTTGGAGGAATCTGGGCATGTGCTGCAGAGGCAAGAACACTCGAAATTAAGAGCACCCCGCAAAACTTAACAAATGCGCCCATCCCCACTTGGCCACGCAACTTCCACCACACCACCCGAAGCCATCCTGCAATCATTGATCTTCCTCGTTGAATCTCGTGTGTCCTCTGCTGCGGTGGTCAAATTCAATTGCGGCAGCAGGCAGAATTTCTTGAACAGTCGATCACCCCCTCAGATGACGCGCACCGCCACGCAGCGCACTCCGTACAAGTTGTTTCAGACTAGCCGAAAGGCCACACGCAGACAACGACAGATCGAAGGCACATCGAAATGCAGCATCGATCTGAAAATGAAAGTACGCGGCACGCATTGACAAGCGTTGTCGGGCCGCGACTCATTCGATTCGGCTACTAGATCACGTTCCTTTCAACCAGCGGCCGGTTCTCGAGAATCCGCGCGAACGAAACCGGCGAGAGATCGAGGCTGCGGTATTCGCCGAAGCGGATCAGCTCGGCCACGCCGCGCCCGGCGGCGGGACATTGCTGCAGTCCGTGCCCCGAGAAGCCATTGGCAAAGAACAGGTTGTCGCAGTCCGGGTGCAGGCCGAGGATCGCGTTGTGGTCGAAGACGTTCATCTCGTAGTAGCCGGCCCATGCGCCGGTCATGCGGATGGCCTCGAAGGCGGGTACGCGTTCGGCGAGCGAAGGCCAGATGAAGTCGTCGAAGGCGCTGTATTCCACCTCGAGCGGCGCGTCGTCGGGGTCCTGGTCTTCGGGCGGCGCGAAGCCGCAGATGAACTGGCGGCCTTCGGGGCGCAGCCAGATGCCCGAGGTGTCGATCACCAGCGGACAGCCCGGCAAGGTCTGGGGGCACGAGAAGCTGAACACGCTGCGGCGGCGGCCGCGCACGGGCAGTTCGATGCCGGCCCAGCCGGCCACCTTCGCGGCCCACGCGCCGGCGGCGTTGACCACCACGTCGGCATCGAGCGTCTCGCCGCTGTCGAGCTGCACGCCCGTTGCAGCGCGGCCATTTCGGCGCAGCCCCGTTGCATGCGCCTGCACATAGCGCGCACCTTGCGATGCGGCCTTTTTGCGAAAGGCCTGCAGCAGGCTGTAGCCGTCGTACCAGCCCTCGCCCGACAGGCCCAGCGATGCGAGTGCAACGCCTTCGGTCGAGATCCAGGGGAAACGCGCCTTCAGCTCATCGGGCGTCATCAGCGCCACGTCCACCGCGTGCGCCTTCTGCATCGCGTGGTTCTCGCGCAGCACATCGACGCCCGCCGGCGAGGCCAGGTACAGGTAGCCCGGCTCGACCAGGCCGATGTCGGGCACGTCGTCGCCGACGCGCAGGGTCTCGCCGAGGTGGCGGAAGAAGTCGATGCCGTAGAGCGACATCTCGATGTTGATGGCGGTCGAGAACTGTTGCCGTATCGAGCTGGCYGACAGGGCCGACGACGCCTGCGTGTACGAGAAGTCGCGCTCGACCACCGTGACCTCGAAGGGCTCCGCCTTCGGGTCCAGTGTCAGGAAGTAGGCGATGGCGGAGCCGATGGCCCCGCCGCCGATGATCACCACTCGACGCATGAAATGCTTGCCTTCCTTGCCGCTCATTGCTGTTGTTGATGCAGGTACGCCAGTTGCGCCGCCGCCAGGTCCCACAGCGCGTGGCCCACGGTCTTGACCAGCACCGGCCGGCCTTCTGCCGCAGGCGATGCCGTCGCGAAAGCCTGCACGCCGGACCAGTCGATGCCCGCCTGGATCAGGTCGCCCGCTTCGGTGCGCGCGCCCTCCAGCGTATCCACAAACACGGCGCAGCGCCGCACCAGTTCGGGCGGCACCTCGGCCATGTCGGCGCGGTAGGCGCCGATGGCGATCACGGTGGCGTCCGGCCGCAGTTGCAGCGGGACCACCGGACTCGAAGCGTTGGTCGCGGCGACGATCACGTCGGCCTCTTCGGAGACGCTCGACGGATCGGCGATCGCATCGGCCTCCACGCCGAGGGTGCGCAGGTGTTGCGCCAGTTGTTCGGCATGGGCTTGCGAACGGGCGTGAACCCAGAGGCGGCGCACACCCGCGACCTCCACGAAGGCCTCGGCATGCGCGCGCGCCTGCACGCCCGCACCGATCAGCAGCATGCGGCTGCCGATGTGGCGCCCTGCCCTCGCCGCACCGGCCAGCGACAGCGCCGCGGTGCGCCGGGCGGTCAGCACGTTGCCGTCCATGGAAAGCAGCCGCACGCCTGTGGCGGCATCCATCAGCGTCACATCGCCCTGCACCACCGGCAATCCCTTGGCGGCATTGCCGGCGTGCACGGTCACTGTCTTGAGCGCGGCGAAGCGCGGGTCCGCCGCGGGCATGAGCAGCAGCACGCCGCCGCCCGCGAGCGGCACCGAGGTTCTGGGCGCCGCATGGGCCTCGCCGCGGCGTTCGCGTTCGAACATCTGCAGCAGCGCTTCGACCAGCGCGCCGTAGGGCAGCGCGGCCGCCGTTTCCGCCGCGTTCAACGTCCGCATGCGTGCCGTTGGCTCAGGAGCCCGCCACGCGGACGCGCTTGCCGTCCTTGTAGGTGAAGACGGTGAAGTCCGGCTTCTGCAGGTTGCCCTTGGCATCGAAGCTGATGTTGCCGGTGACGCCGTCGAACTTCACCTTGCGCATCGCGGGCAGGTACGCCTGCGGCTCGACCGAGTTGGCCGCACGCATGCCGGCCGCCAGCGCCATCATGGCGTCGTAGAGGTACGGCGCATAGGTCAGCACCTCGACGCCGAAGCGGGCCTTGTAGCGCTGCTCGAACTCCGCGCCCCTGGCGGTCTTCTCGATCTCCTTGCCGCCGCGCGTGCAGTACAGCAGGTCGTCGACCGCGCCGCCGCTGATCTTGGCGACTTCGTTGGTGCACAGGCCGTCGGTGCCGAGCAGCTTGGCCGTGATGCCGAGCTGCTTCATCTGGCGGGCGATCAGGCCGCCCTGCGCGTCCATGCCGCCGTAGAACACCACGTCGGGCTGCTTGGCTTTGATGCTGGTGAGAATGGCCATGAAGTCGGTGGCCTTGTCGCTGCCGAACTCCTGCGCGACGATGGTGCCGCCCAGCCCCTTCACGCCGCGCGAGAACACCTCGGCGGCGCCCTGGCCGTAGGCGGTGCGGTCGTCGATCACCGCGATCTTCTTTGCCTTCAGGTCGTTCACCGTGAAGTTGGCGATGGCCATGCCCACGTCGTCGTCGCTGGCCAGGATGCGGAAGACGTTGTCGTAGCCCTGCCTGGTGAAGGTCGGGTTGGTGGCGGTCGACACATCGGGCAGGCCCGCGCGGCTGTAGACGGCCGAGGCCGGGATGGCGGCGCCCGAGTTGAAGTGCCCGAGCATGCCCTTCACGCCCATGTCGGCCAGCTTGTTGGCCACCACCATGGCCTGCTTGGGGTCGGCCTGGTCGTCCTCGGACTGGAGCACGAACTTGATCTTCTTGCCGCCGATCACGAGGCCCTGCTTGTTGAGGTCTTCGACCGCGAGGCGCGCCCCGTTGTCGTTGTCCTTGCCCCAGTGGGCCGCGCCGCCGGTGAGCGGGCCGGCGTGGCCGATGGTGACGGTCTGCTCGGCCTGTGCGAGTGCAACAGCGGGCAGCCCAAGGACGGAAGCCAGTGCAATGCCCAGGGCAGTGCGACGGGTGCGCAAGACAATCATCGGAAGTCTCCTCGTATCGTTGGCGGGTCGGCACGCAGAATAGAGTCGCGGCGGCATGCGGAACAAACGCTAAATACTCACAACGTTGTGCAGCCCCGGAAGGTATCGATGAGAAAAGACATTCCCAACCTCGGCGCGCTCCAGGCCTTCGAGGCTTCGGCGCGGCTGGAGAGCTTCACCCGCGCCGCGGCCGAGCTRGCGCTGACGCAGAGCGCGGTCGGGCGGCAGGTGGCGATGCTCGAGCAGCGGCTCGGCGTGCCGCTGTTCTCGCGCGTGCGCCGGCGGCTCACGCTCACCGACGTGGGGCGCGAGTACGCGGCGCGCATCCGTCGCCACCTCGACCAGATCCGCCGCGACACGCTGGAGATCAGCGCCGGCCACGACATGGGCTTCGTGCTGGAGCTGGCCGTGGTGCCGACCTTTGCGACCCAGTGGCTGATTCCACGGCTGCCCGACTTCAGCCGGCTGCACCCGAACATCACCGTCAACCTGTCGGCACGCTCGCAGCCCTTCTCGTTCCAGGAAAACGCCTACGACGCGGCCATCTATTTCGGCGACCAGTTCTGGCCCAACACGCGCGGCGGGCTGATCTTTTCCGAAGGCGAGATGGTGCCGGTCTGCAGCCCGGCCTTTCGCGATGCCAACGGGCCGTGGGACGAAGCGGGCTTCGAGCGCTGCCGCCACGTGCACCTGAGCACGCGCGCGCATGCGTGGCGCGACTGGTATGCGCAGCAGGGCTGGGAGTACACGGTGCACGCTTCACGCGGGCCGCGCTACGAGCTGTTCACGATGGTGGTTGCGGCAACGGCGGCCGGCATGGGCATCGGCCTGGCGCCGCGCATCCTGGTCGAGCACGAACTGCGCACCGGCGAGCTGGTGATCCCGGTTGACCGCCACCTGGACGTGCGCCAAGGCTACTACTTCGCGTACCCCGAAGGCCGTCCGGCCTCCGGGGCGCTGGAGCACTTCAAGCAGTGGGTGCTCGGGTTGACACCTGCCTAGGCCCTAGACCGGGGTGGGGTTGCGCTCGAGAAAGCCCTGCTGGTGCCAGTTGGGATAGGCCCGCGTCGTGGCGCTGGCCGCATCGAGCTCGGCGACCTGCGCTGTCGTGAGGTTCCTGC
>NZ_JBFUHN010000121.1:0-14398 GCF_056402375.1 Variovorax sp. P4_B10
CGTTGAACTACCTCATCAAGTACGAAAAAACGTTCTCTGTCGTCGTCCTCCCGTATCTCTTCGACAGCTATGAGCACGCGCATCGCGTGCTCGACGGCCCCGCGATGAATTGGTTCGCCCCGCTTGCCGAGAAGCAGGGCTTCATCATCTTGTCCAACTGGGAATGGGGATTCCGGAACCTCACCAACAACAAGCGCCCGGTCAACGTGCCCGAAGACGTGCGAGGCCTCAAGGTGCGCGTCCCGCCTGTCGCCGAACTCGAGGCAACCATGGAGGCGCTGGGGGCCGAGGTGAGCAAGGTCGGCTTCAAGGAACTTCACAAGGCGCTGTCGCAGGGAATGGTCGACGGCCAGGAGAACCCGATCAATGTCATCTACTACAACCGGCTGTACGAGGTCCAGAAGCACCTCGCATTGACCCGTCATGTCTACTACAACACGCTCCACCTCATGAGCGTCAAGAGCTGGGCGAAACTCACACCGGCGCAGCAAGCGATCCTGCGTGAAGAGAGCAAGGCGGCAGGTGACGGCATGCGCAAGAAGATCATCGCCGAAGAGGAAGAGCTGATCGCAAAAATGGTCGCCGCCGGGGTGAAAGTCACACGGCCCGATCCCGGCCCGTTCCGCGCGATGACAGAGCCGGCCCGCGAGGAAATCAAGCGCTTTGCCGGCGAAGAGAACGTGCGGACGTTCTTGAAGATGGTCGACGCAGAACGAAAAAAGTGACGCACCTCGCCAACAACGACTTGAACGCGGGTTGCAACAAGTGAGTCATTTCTCGAAAAGATCCTCGTGGCGGCAAAGAGCGCGCAGCTTGCGGGTCGAGATCGTGCTCGGATTCGGCATCGTCATCGCGCTGATGCTCGCATTGGGTGTTGCCTTCTATCTCAGCGAACGACGTTCCGCGCTCGCCATCGACAAGCTGCTGAACAGCGACAACAGGATGGCCGACCTGAGTCTGCGCAGTTCGCTGGCGATGTACAAGGCACGCGATGCCGAAAACGAATTCATGCTGTCCGTGGATCGGCTGGGCGTGGCGGAGGCGAGCGCGCGTTCCCTGTCGCCGATGCAAAACCATCTGCTGGACATGCGGGAGTACCTCGCCAGCCTTCGAATCCTCTCGACCGATCCGCAATTTCGAGAACAGGTCCATCGAATCGAGACCCAGATCAAGCAGTACGAAGACGGATTTCTCGCGTTCATCGCGCTGCATGGCACGGAAGGCCATTTCGACGCCGTGCGCAAGATTCGCGAAGACCGCGCCAACGCGGCAATTGCCATCGAGTCCTCGATGGAAGAGCTGCACACCACGGCGAGCAAACACGCCCTTCAGACACGAAACGACGTCGAACGCGCAGCCAGTTTCTCACGATGGACCGCGATTGCCATGGTCGCCATGGCCACCATTCTGGGCGCCGTGGTCGCACGAATCGTCTCGCAACGCATCGCCGGCGCCGTCACGCAACTGATCGCCTTTTCTCAACGCGTTGCCTCGGGAGATTTCAGCGCACGCGCAGAGCAAGGCCGCGCAGATGAGCTCGGCATCCTGGYGGGCGCCATGAACCGGATGGCCGAGTCCATCGAGAATTCCCATGTACTGCTGGAGAGCAGTGCCGACACCTTGAAGCATCAGGCAACCCACGATGCGCTGACCGGACTGCCGAACCGCGGGTTGCTGGGGGATCGCCTCCAGCAGGCCGTGTCGTATGCGGACAGGTACGGTCGACTGGTGACGGTGGTGTTCATCGGCCTCGATGGCTTCAAGCTGATCAACGACAGCCTTGGGCACAAAGCCGGGGACGAATTGCTGAAGATCATGGCCGAGCGCATGCGTCACCGCGCGCGCAGCGTCGACACGGTCGTGCGATTGGGCGGCGACGAATTCGCGATCGTGCTGTTCGACCAACCGGGAGATGGGGTGGCGATCATCCCGACCTTGCAAGGACTCCTCGAGGCCATCGCGCAGCCGGTCCAGATCGGTGGCCAGAAGGTCGAGATCACGGGCAGCCTGGGCCTGGCCACCTTTCCTGCAGACGGGACCGACGCCGACACCTTGCTCATGAATGCCGACGCCGCGATGCACCGGGCCAAGGAGTCGGGGCGCAACAACTACCAGTTCTATGCCTCCGAGATGAACGGCAAGGTCCGCGACAAACTCGCAATGCACGACGGATTGCGCAATGCCATCGCACGGGGCGAGTTCCATCTCGTGTACCAGCCCCAAGTGGAGATGGGATCCGGGCATGTTGTCGGCGTAGAGGCATTGATCCGTTGGCAGCACCCGGAGCGTGGCCTGATATCTCCGGCGCAATTCGTTCCACTGGCGGAAGAAACCGGCCTCATCGTTCCCATCGGCGAATGGGCGCTGCGCACTGCCTGCTTTCAGAACAAAGCCTGGCAGGACGCCGGCCTGCCCGCCTTCAGCGTTTCGGTCAATGTTTCCGCGCGGCAGTTCAGAGAGCGAACCCTGGTTGAACGCGTGGCCCGGGCGCTGGAGGAAAGCGGGCTTGACGCCCGATTTCTCGAACTGGAATTGACCGAAAGTCTGATCATGCAGGACCTCGAGAGAGGTCTCGTATCGATGCAGGCCTTGCAAGCGATGGGCGTGCAGCTCTCCATCGACGATTTCGGGACCGGCTACTCGAGCCTGAGCGCGCTCAAGCGCTTCCCTATTGCCCGGCTGAAGATCGACCAGGCTTTCGTGCGCGACATTCCCGACGACGAAGAGGACAAGGCGATCGTCAAGGCCATCATTTCCCTGGGGCACGAGCTCAATCTCAAGGTCATCGCCGAAGGCGTCGAGACCGAGCAACAGCTGGAATTTCTGCGTGCCAACGGTTGCGACGAAATGCAGGGCTATCACTTCAGCTGTCCCGTGTCGCCCACCGAACTCGAAGCCCTGTTCGAGGTGCGTCCTGGCAGTGCAAAACCGACCGGCAAAGCCCGCGCTGCGTCTGCCGGTCCCCCCGCGCTACAACAGCCTGCGGCCGCTGAAGAACGCAAAGCCTGAGTGCCTGGCTGTGCGTCGACGGGCGTTCATCGTGGATCTTTCGCGGTGGAGGACATCGACGCCAGGCTCCTCTCCTCGGGGCGGTTTTCGTTCAAACCGGCAAGCACGAGAATGACCGTCGCCAGCAGCGTTGCCATGCTGAAAGCCAGGAGTTGCAAGGTTCCGTTCAACGTGATGTTCATGGCGGCTGCGCCTCCGGGTTGGTCGTGAGTTCGTCGCGCCGAGAAGGAATCCCCGATCGCGCGCCGCCATTCTTGGGCAGGAAGTTCCGAGCCTCCTTGCGCTGGATCAATCCCAAGGGCTTTGCGAAATTATGTATGATGTACATCATGCGAAACTCGAAACACAACGTCAGAGCGGCGGCCAAGGAAGCCTCGCACGAGCGCATCGTGTCCGTCGCTGCGCGGGCAATCCGTCGCAGCGGCTACGGCGGTACCGGGGTCGCCGACATCATGAAGGAGGCCGGCCTGACCCATGGCGCCTTCTACGCCCACTTCACGTCGCGCGAGGCCATGCTGGCCGAAGCGGCGGGTCGGGCGTGCGCGGAGTCGGCCGCCGTGGCGGCAGGCGTCGTTGCCAGCGTGCCCTCCGAGCAGGCCTTGGCGTCCATGCTTCGCACCTATCTCTCGCGCGAGCACCTGGAACAGGTGGAGATGGGGTGTCCCCTGGCCGCGCTGGGCTCGGAGACGCCGCGCCAGGCGCCCGAAGTCCGCCGGGTGACCACCCGGCACGTCAAGGAAATGATCGATCTGGTCGCCCGTCAGTCGCCTGACTGGGGGCAGCCCGCTGCCCACGAGCGGGCACTCGTGACCGTCGCCACCATGGTGGGCACGTTGCTGCTGGCCCGCGCGGTCGACGAACCCGCGCTGTCGGACAGCCTGTGCGAGGCCGCGCTGAAGCACCTGGCCCCCGCCTGAATCCACGGAAACACGCCACCCTTTTATTTGCCTGAATATATTACGGTCATCATGCGAAATGCGCTTAACGGCCTTCAAGGAGAAACATCATGAACACGACAAACAAGGAAGAACCATGAAAGCATTTGTTCTCGATCGATACGGCAAGAAAGGTGTGCTGCGGCCGGCAGATGTGCCGACGCCGGAATTGCGCGATGACGAGGTCCTGGTCCAGGTCCATGCCGCCGGCGTGAACCTGCTGGACGCCAAGATCAGGGATGGTGAGTTCAAGCTCATCCTGCCCTATCGCCTGCCCCTCGTCCTGGGCCACGACGTGGCAGGCGTCGTGGTCAAGGTTGGACCCCGCGTGCAGCAGTTCAGGCTGGGCGACGAGGTCTGTGCGCGGGCGGATGATTTCCGGATCGGCACGTTCGCCGAATTCGTTCCCGTCAAGGAGGCATCGCTTGCGCTCAAGCCCAAGGGTCTCACGATGGAAGAAGCCGCTTCCATCCCCCTGGTGGCCCTGACGGCCTGGCAGGCGCTGATAGCGAAGGCCGACCTGAAGAAGGGGCAGAAGGTCTTCATCCAGGCGGGCTCCGGTGGCGTAGGCTCCTTTGCCATCCAGTTGGCCAAGTACCTGGGCGCAACCGTTGCCACGACCACGAGCACGGCCAATGTCGCGTTCGTGAAGAGCCTGGGCGCCGACGTCGTCATCGACTACAAGACGCAGGACTTCGAGGATGTCTTGCGCGACTACGACGTGGTCCTGAACAGCCAGGACGGCAAGACACTCGAGAAATCCCTGCGCGTGCTCAAGCGCGGCGGAAAGCTCATCACCATCTCCGGACCGCCCGATCCCGAATTCGGCAAGGAAATCGGGGCACCCGGGTTCGTGAAACTGGTCATGCGGCTGCTGAGCTCGGGCATCAGACGCAAGGCAAAGCGCCGCGGGGTCGGCTTCTCGTTCCTCTTCATGAGGGCGAACGGCAGCCAGCTGCGCGAGATCACCCGTCTCTTCGATGCCGGCGTCATCCATCCGGTGATGGACCGGGTGTTCCCGTTCGAATCGACCAATGAAGCCCTGGCCTACGTCGAAGCAGGCCGCGCAAAGGGCAAGGTCGTCATCAAGGTCAAGTGAGCTTGTTCACCCTGCGGCGCCACCCGAGCCGGAAGTTCAGCGCACCAGCAAGACCGGCACGGTGCAGCCCGCCAGCACCTTGTTGGCGACCGACCCCAGCACCAGGTTCGCCAGGGTGCCATGGCCTCGCGATCCCATGATCAGAAGATCGAACTGCCCCTTCTGCGCAAATGACGAGATCTCCTCCGCAGGATGGCCGATCCTGTGCTCGAAGCGTGCCTCGATGCCGTGCTCGGCCAGCAAGGAGCGGACGGGCTCGAGCACCGTCCGGGCGTCGTCCTCGTAGTACCCGTGCACAATGTCCGGCCCCGCAAAGGCCGCTGCACGGTGCGGCACGGGCAGCACGGCGTGGAAGACCGTGAAGGCGTGGCCCGCCTTCGACCACTCCTTGTGCGCGATCAGGTAGGACAGCATGCGATTCGTGTAATCGCTGCCATCGACGGCAAGCAGGATTTTCATGATGGTTCCTTAGACAGGGTTAGACAGAGACATTCCGCGGGACCCTGCCGCTACAGGGCGGGGCCGAGGCCAAGGGGTGCCGGCACCGCGTTCACGATGCGGGTGAACAGCGCGTTGTATTCGTGGTCCGGCGTGTGCCCCGTCAGCGGATCGCGGTTCAGGGAAAACGCCTCGTCGAGCTCGCGCCAGTCCGCATCGGAGAGCACGCGTTCGGCCAGAGGAAGAATCTCCCGCTCTTCCATGGCCATGTGGTCGAGGTAGAAATCGACGTACTGCCCCACCAGTCTCTCGAAATCCTCTCGCCGCGACTCCCCAAGCATTTCGAACGCGAGCAAGGCGTGCTCGACGTTGCGGATCTTGCGTTCGCCCTTGGCGTGGTCGCTGTCGAGCTTGTCCATCAGTTCGCGCGAAATCGGCGTCCTGGCGCGTAGCTTGGGAAACAGCAGGTCGGTCTCCTTGCGGTGGTGCCGCTTCTCGGGAAACTCGTCCACATAGAACAGCATGGCCCGCAGCGTCGTGAAGTCGGGCATCGTGCCCTTGCGGCGGTGCTGCTCGAGCAGCATGACGATGGAGCGCAGCATGGCCGCGAGCGCGGCGTGCTCCTGGCGAATGATCCGGACAGTGGCATGTGTCATGAGAGGCTTTCCTTGCATGCCCCGAGCGTCGCAATTTCCGGGGCGCCGCGGTTTGTTCCAGATCAAGTCCGGTGCATGCGGCTTGATCGATGTCAAAGCGCGGCGCGGCAATGTCCGGATACTGAAGCCACACCCATTCACCACCGCCCGGAGGCATGTATGTACCAGCGAATTCTTGTTCCCATCGACGGCAGCTCGACATCCAGCAAAGGCCTGACCGAAGCCATCCACCTGGCAAAGCTGACCGGAGGCCGGCTTCGTCTGGTCCACGTCATCGACGAGCTCTCGTTCGCGCTCGCCATGGACGCGTATTCGGGCCGCACCGGCGACTGGCTGAAGGAGTTGCGCGCCAACGCCGCCACGCTGCTCGAAGACGCGCGGGCCAAGGCGGGCGAAGAGAACGTCGAGGCCGATGCCGTGCTGCGCGACAGCTTCAAGGGCGCGGTGCACGACCAGGTGATCGCCGAAGCGGCTGCATCGCAAGCCGATCTGATCGTGATCGGCACCCACGGCCGCCGCGGCCTCGGGCGCTGGGTCATGGGCAGCAACGCCGAGCACATCCTGCGGATGTCGCCAGTGCCGGTGTTGCTGGTGCGCGCGCCCGAAACCGCCAGAGCGGAGTCCGAGCACTTCACGCTGCCGGCCGGGACGCTTGCCAGCCAGTAGCGATGCCGGTCAGCCGTCGAGCGGCACGCCGCCGCCGAATCGGCAGATCCATTGGTCTTGCAGTTCCTGCTGGACGGCACCGAAGGAGCGCTGCCAGGCCAACAGCATTTCCCACTGGATGCGCTGTGCCTGCAGCAGGCTTTCATAACCCACGTTTTGCCAATCCACCAGGGATCGAAGGTAGCTGTCGTCGAAGGGAAGTGTCGCGGGGGCATCGTTGGGCATGGCGCTCTCCAAAGGGTGAAATCGTTCGCTCGGAAGCATCGACGCAGGTGACATCCGGGCCGGAGAAACGGCACTCTCCCGGGGACGTACCGGCGCTGTTCATTCACGGATGCGCCAGTTGCCGTCGCTCTGCCGACAGGCACTGCCGTCCACCCGGTCGTTTCGGCCGCCGACCACCGCTTCGACGGTGAAGTCGCGGCAACGCGTGCCGCCCTGTTCGAACGTGTGCCCGGGCGTCACCACGAAGCTGTCGCCGGTGTCGCGATTGCGCCAGGCCGATGGCTGATTGTTCGATGCCGGTTCCAGCGTGCGTGCCACGCGGCGGCGATCGCTGCCATCCAGGGCCCGGGCGGCCACGCTGCCCAGTGCCGCGCTGCCGAACGATCCGACGAGCGTGCCGCCCTGCTCGCGCCCGGGCCCGCTGCTGCAGGCGCCCAGCGCCATGGCGAAGCAGAAGGTTGCGAAGGCCGATACAGGGTTCATGCTCATCCTCGGGACCGCGCAGGTTCACGCATAGGACCGCAGGCGCATCGAGAAATCGGCCAACGGGGCGATACCGCTGGTTTCGGCACGCTGGCACCAGTCCTCCAGTTGCCTGACGAGCTGCTCGCCCGTTGCGGCGGAGCGGCTCCACAACGCGGTCAGTTCGCGGCGCATGGCGTACATCGTATCCAGCGCCTTCGACGCACGCAACGCCAGCGCCAGCTGGGTATGCCGCGCCTCGCCGAGCGCGCGCTCGTCCTTGCCGAGCCAGGGCTTCACGGTCTTCAGCGCGCTCGCGTCCCGCGGGGAAAGATGGCGCAGCCGGCCCATCTCCGCGGCGCAGGTCTTCTTCAGCGAGCGGGTATAGCTCGACAGCACGTCATAGTGATATTTGATGATGGCCTGCACGGTGTCGAGATCGACATCCGGCCGCGGTGCGACGAGCCGCGGCGTCGGCGCGAGGTGCTTCACCTGCGCGAGGCCCAGCGCCTGCAGCACGCGGATGTACAGCCAGCCGATGTCGAACTCGAACCACTTGTTCGACAGCTTGGCCGAGGTCGGAAAGGCATGGTGGTTGTTGTGCAGCTCCTCGCCGCCGATCAGGATGCCGATCGGCGAGATATTGGTGCTGGCGTCCGAGGCGGGCCAGTTGCGGTAGCCCCAGAAGTGGCCGATGCCGTTGACCACGCCGGCCGCCCAGAACGGGATCCACGCGATCTGCGTGAGCAGGATCAGCGCCCCCGGCACGGCCCCGAACAGCACCAGGTCCACCACCCCCATCAGCACGATGCCCAGGAGCTTGTACCTCGAATAGAGCGCGTGCTCGATCCAGTCGTCCGGCGTGCCGTGGCCGTAGCGCGCGATGGTGTCGGGCTGTCGCGCCTCGTGGACGTACAGGAGGACGCCGCCCCACAGCACGCGGTGGATGCCCAGCACCTGCGGACTGTGCGGGTCCTCGGGCGTGTCGCACTTGGCGTGGTGCTTTCGGTGCACCGCGGCCCACTCCTTCGTGACCATGCCGGTCGTGAGCCAGAGCCAGAAGCGAAAGAAATGGCTTGCGAGCGGATGCAACTCCAGCGCACGATGTGCCTGGTGCCGGTGCAGGAAGATGGTGACCGAGGCGATGGTGACATGCGTGAGCGCCAGCGCGACCAGCACGGCGCCCCACCAGGGAAGATCGAAGACGCCGGAGTAAAGCAGGGATTGCATTCGTACCTCGTGAAAAGAGGACGAATTCTGCGGACCGCCGCAGCCCGGGGCCTTGACACAGATCAACGGGCGGTCCGGCCGGGATCACGCACCCGGCCAGTTGATCCAGCGCAACCGGGCCGGTGGTCGGGGTCATTAGAGTGAATGCATCCGTCCAGCCCGGACCGAGTTTGACCCTTAGCGAGAGGATTGCCATGAACCCGGACATCGAACTCAGACATGAGGTTTTTGCCCAGCTGAACTGGGACCCGGCCGTCAATGCCTGCGACGTCGAGGTGCGCGTCGAGGATGGCGTGGTGACATTGAGCGGCAATGTGGCGAATGCGGCCCAAAGGGAGGCCGCAGAATGCGCGGCGCGCCGCGCCGAAGGCCTGACGACCCTGGTGAACATGCTCACGATTCGGGCGGCGGAGGATCTCCCGGGACGCGCCGCGTCGCCGGACTTTCATTCGGCCTGATCTTCGAGAGCCTTCGTGCGCGGCGAGCACACGGTTTGTTGCATCCGGCCCGTCAGCGCGCCTTCTTTCCGGCCGGCGCGGCCAATGCAGCACTCAATGTGCGCAAGGCGCCCTGGACCTGAATGCGCCTGGGCACCGCGTCGCCGGAGGGGCCGGCCACCGGAACGGGTACTGCCTTGGCGTCCTGCGAAGTCGTGCTGCCGGTGCCGGGCGATGCGGTACGGCAGGCCGGCCAGAGGGCGAATGCCGAGGCAGCCTGGTAGCCCGCCGAGCGCCAGAACGCATCCGTCTGCGCTGCGGCCAGCGCCTGCAAGTCCTCGGCTTGCATCACCGCATGCGCTTCGGAGCGGGTTTGCGCGATGCCGTCCTGCAGCGCGTGCGATCCGAGGCTCAGGCACTGCACGCCGCTCAGCTGCAGCATCTCGAGCGTGTGCAGCCAGATGCTCCATTGCGCCTTGCAGAGCGCCAGGGGAAACGTGAAATCGGTACGCATGGGGTGTCCTTCGGGGCGGGTGTTGCAGACACCGATCTGGAGCGCGGGCACGACTGGAACTACTGGAGCATCGCGGGTGTCGGCGCCAGGCAGCGCTGCACGAAGGCCGACAGCGCGCCCACGTCGGGAATCTGCACGTCGCGCCGCCCCTTCGTGGCAAAGCCGATGACCTTGTCGCGTGCCAGCCTGGAGAGCGCGCGGCTCACGCTCTCGAGCGTCATGCCCAGATAGTTGCCTATCTCCGCGCGCGTCATGCGCAGCGTGATCTCGTCGGTGCGCATGCCGCGGTCGGCCAGCGACTCGGCCCAGTAGCGCAGGAAGTCGGCCACACGGGCATCGGCCGGCAGCGTGCAGACGGACATCAGCGAGTCCCGGTCATGCGCGATCTCGCGGCTCATGGCGGCGTGCAGCACCTGCAGCAAGGCGGGATGCGTGGCGCATGCGGCCAGCAGCGATTCGTAGGAGACGACCCAGATTTCGCCGGTGTCCATGGCCACCGCGTCGCAGGAATAGCGGCTGCCGGCAATGCCGTCGAAGCCGAGCCAGTCGCCGCGGAACTTGAGGCCGACCACCTGTTCGCGCCCGTCCGCCGAGAGATTCACGATCTTGAAGAAGCCGGAGTTCAGGATGTAGAGATTGCCGAAGCGCTCGCCGGCCTGGTAGATCACGTCGCCCGTGTGCACGACACGGCGCTGCGGCTTCAACTGCTCGCCCAGCAGCCTGAGCGTGTTGGAGGTCTGCTGGCCGGTGCGCTCGTGGGGGGCGGTCTTCTCGGGGCTGGCGGTGCTGAGCATGTGGACTCCTCGGTTGTCTGTCGCGTGTCGATGGATCGATGCTAGGAAGCCCCCGACAACGCAATGACAACAGCCGGAATCGGTGCGTAACGCTCGGTGAATGAAGTGTGTCCGGCGTGTATCGCCTGACATTGCGCAACCCTTCTCGCGCCCGCGCTTGATGCAGCGCAATCCGGTCGGGTCCGGCGCTTCCTACAGTGGGTCCGCGGTCGTTGCCATGCCTTCGTGCAAGGCCGGCCTCCCTCCATCCATCCACCCATTGCAAGGAATCTCACATGAAAACCGACAACCGAGCAGGTCCGTCATGCAAATGATGAAAGCCGCCGTGGTCCGGGCCTTCGGACAACCCTTGCAGATCGAGGAAGTGCCGGTGCCCGATGTCCCGCCCGGCCAGGTGCTGGTGAAAGTCGCGGCCTCGGGCGTCTGCCACACCGACCTTCACGCCGCCGATGGCGACTGGCCGGTCAAGCCCGCCCTGCCCTTCATTCCCGGCCACGAAGGCGTGGGCCACGTGGCCGCAGTGGGCGCCGGCGTGAAGCATGTCAAGGAAGGCGACCGCGTGGGCGTGCCGTGGCTGCACACGGCCTGCGGCCACTGCGAACACTGCATCACCGGCTGGGAGACGCTGTGCGACCACCAGCAGATGACCGGCTACACCGTCAACGGCGCCTATGCGGAATACGTGCAGGCCGATCCGGGCTATGTGGGACAGCTGCCGAAAAACGTCGGCTTCACCGAGATCGCGCCGGTGCTCTGCGCGGGCGTCACGGTCTACAAGGGCCTGAAGATGCTCGACTGCAAGGCCGGCGACTGGGTGGCCATCTCGGGCCTGGGCGGCCTGGGCCACCTGGCGGTGCAGTACGCCAAGGCCATGGGCTTCCACGTGGTCGGTGTCGACATCGACGAAGCGAAGCTCGCGATGGCCAGGACGCTGGGTGCCGATCTGGTGGTCAACGCCGCCACGCAGGACCCCGCCCAGGAGATGCAGCGCGCCATGCGGGGCGTGCACGGCGTGCTGGTGACGGCCGTTTCGCGCAGCGCCTTTGCACAGGCGCTGGGCATGCTGCACAAGCGCGGCACCATGTCTCTGGTGGGGCTGCCGCCCGGCGATTTCGCGCTGCCCATCTTCGACGTGGTGCTGAACGCCAAGACCGTGCGCGGCTCCATCGTCGGCACCCGCAAGGACCTGCAGGAAGCGCTCGAATTCGCCGGCGAGGGAAAGGTTCGCACGGTGTGCACCACGGACCGGCTGGACAACATCAACACGGTGCTCGACCGCATGCGCCAGGGACAGATCGAAGGTCGCGTCGTCATGCGCATGACCGACGAGGCCTGAACGTTCCAGGCTTCGTGCGCATTCAAAGGACACATCCATGACCCCCTTCAACCAGGCCTGCATCGTGGGCAGCGGCATCGGCGCGCTGTCGGCCGCGGTGCTGCTGATCCGCGACGCCGGCATGAGCGGTTCGCGCATCCGCATTCTCGAGGAATCGCCGTTGCCCGGCGGTGCGCTCGATGGCGCGGGCGACGCCACCCAGGGCTACGTGACACGCGGCGGACGCATGTTCACCGACGAAACCTACACCTGCCTCTGGAATGTGCTGGAGAGCATTCCATCCCTCGGCGATCCGGCCAGTTCGGTCCGCGAGAAAGTGCGCGAATTCAACACCCAGCTGCGCTCGGACGCCCATGCGCGCCTGATCGACAGGCATCGCCGCGTCATCGACGCGAGCGATCTGGGCTTCAACCTGCAGGACAGGCTCGAACTGATGCGCCTGCTGGCCACGCCCGAACGCGCATTGGGCATCAAGCGCATCGAGGAATGCTTTTCGCCCCACTTCCTCGAGACCAATTTCTGGGCAATGTGGCGCACCACCTTTGCCTTCCAGAACTGGCACAGCGCGGTGGAACTGAAGCGCTACATGCTGCGCTTCCTGCAGGAACTGCCTCGCATCCACACCCTGGGCGGCGTGCGGCGCACCGAGCTCAACCAGTACGACACGATCGTCCGGCCCATGGTGAAGTGGCTGCTCGAGCGGGGCGTGCTCTTCGAATACGGCACGCGCGTGGTYGATGCCGATTTCGCCGGAAGCAGCGCCGACCTGCGGCTGGAAACGCTGCATTGCGTGCGCGACGGCCGGCCCGTGTCGTATCGCTTCGGTGCGGAAGATTGCGCCTTCATCACCATCGGCTCGATGACCGCCGACTCGCGCAACGGCAACGACCATCAGGCACCGGAACTCGTGCGGGACAAGCGCGACGGCGCATGGACGCTGTGGCAGAACATGGCGCGCAAGGCGCCGTGCTTCGGCCGGCCCGAAGCCTTCTGCGACCGGATCGACGAAAGCAAGTGGGAGTCTTTCACGCTCACGATGCGCAGCCCGTTGCTGCTGGAGCGGATCCAGGCGTTCTCCGGCAACCGGCCCGGGACGGGCGGCCTCATGACCTTCAAGGACTCGAGCTGGCTGATGTCGATCGTGGTGCCGCATGCGCCGCATTTCGACGGCCAGCCCCAGGGGGTCTACACGCTCTGGGGGTACGGCCTGCTGCTGGAGACCAGGGGCAACCGTGTCGACGCGACCCTGGCGCAGGCGACCGGACAGGAGATCCTGACGGAACTCATCCACCACCTCGGTTTCGAGGACATCCTCGACGAGGTGCGGCGCACCACGACGGTGGTGCCGGTGATGATGCCGTACATCACCAGCGAGTTCGAATGCCGCCATGTGTCGGACCGCCCGCCGGTCATTCCGGCCGGTGCGAAGAACTTCGCCCTGCTCGGCCAGTACGTCGAGATTCCGGAAGACGTGGTCTTCACGGTCGAGTATTCGGTGCGCGGCGCGATGCTCGGCGTCTACGGGTTGATGGGCCTGGCCGCCGAGGTCCCTCCGATCTACCACGGCATTGCCGATCCGAAGGTGGCCCTGGAGAGCCTGCGGACCTTGGTGGACTGAAGCCGCCCGGTTCAGCGGCACCAGGCCTCGATCTGGCGACCGAGGTCCGACCACAGCGCCTGCAACGCCACGGCCGCCAGCAACACGCCGGCCACGCGCGCCCCCCATGCCTGGCGTGCGCCGCGGCCACTCCACCGCAGTTGCCGCCAGAGCCAGGGCCCCAGCAGCAGCGAGAGGCTGCTTCCGGCGGCGAACAACGTCATCAGCCCTGCGCCCTGCAACGGCCCGTTGCCCAGGCCGGCCAGCATCAAGGCCGAATAGAGCAGCCCGCAAGGCAGCGCGACCCACAGCAAACCGGTTGCGAGCACGCCCAGCCACGTGCCGCCGGCGAGCGGGCGAAGACGCGACTCGAGCAAACGGCCGGCGCGCTGCGCCCACAGCGGCTGTCTGCCCGTGGCGGCCAGCATCGCGCCCCATGCGAAAACGAAGACGTGCAGCAACACCCACAGCGGCCGCAAGGCGGCGACCTGGGTGCTGGCCTGTGCCAGGCTCTCGACGCTGGCGGCCGCGATGGCGCCGGCCATCGCGTAGCTCGCCATGCGCCCCAGGTGGAAAGCGGCCGGCGCCGCGAACACCGGCAGGCCGCCCTGCGCCACCGGCGCGATCGGCACGATCCGCATGACTGCGGCCGAAGCGGCACCGCACATCGCCACGCAATGCGGCCCGCCGGCAAGGCCCATCAGGAACGCGGTGGCGGCGAGTGCGGTCTGCATTTCAGGTTTCCATCACGCTATCGCTTGACCCGCGATACATGAAGACCGGAGTGCTGTTGTTCGGGGTGCGTGCACAGGACACCGGGTACTCCCCTCCGCGAATGTCCCCCGCTTCGCTCCTCCTTTATTTCGCTGCGGGGAGCACCCGGTGCCCTGTGCACGATGGGCGCTGCTCTCGTGCTGGCTGATCAACCGCAGCGCTGAGCGATCACGCCGATGGTGTGCTCTGCGCAGCGAAATAAAGGAGGAGGCATGCGGCCCTAGGC
>NZ_JBFUHN010000122.1:0-14331 GCF_056402375.1 Variovorax sp. P4_B10
AAATAAAGGAGGAGGCCTGCGGCCCTAGGCCGCGCCGGGGGACATTCGCGGAGCAGAGCACACCGTCGGCGCGAGCGCGCCCCGAACGCACGCCGCAGCGAATCGAAGAACAGGACTTCATCAGTGCCCCAGGTAAACGTCGATGACCTTGGGATCCGCCTGCACCTTCTCCATCGGCCCTTCGGCCAGGATCTTTCCCTGGTGCATCACAGTGACCTTGTGCGCGATCTGCTTCACAAAGGCCATGTCGTGCTCGATAACGATCACGGCGCGGTTCTGGCAGATGCGCTTGAGCAGGTCGGCGGTGAGTTCGCGTTCGCGTGCACTCATCCCGGCAATGGGTTCGTCGAGCATCAGCAGCTCGGGCTCCTGCATCAGCAGCATGCCGATCTCGAGCCACTGCTTCTGGCCATGGCTCAGCAGGCCGGCCTCGGTGCGCAGCTTGTCGGCCAGCCCGATGTCTTCGGCCACCGCCTGCACCTTGGCCTTGACCTCGTCGTCGCACTTGAACGCCAGCGCGCCGAACACCGAACGACCCTTGGGAAAGGACACCTCGAGGTTCTGGAACACGCTGAGGTTCTCGTAGATCGAGGGTGTCTGGAACTTGCGGCCGATGCCCAGCCGCACGCGCTTGTGCTCGGCCATTTTCGTGAGCTCGGTGTTCTTGAACTTGATGCTGCCGCCGCTGGCGCGCGTCTTGCCGCAGATCAGGTCGAGCAGCGTGGTCTTGCCTGCGCCGTTCGGGCCGATGATCACGCGCAGCTCGTTCTTGTCGATGTAGAGCGTCAGGTCGTCGATGGCCTTGAAGCCGTCGAAGGAGACGGTGAGGTCTTCCACGGCAAGCGCGAAGTCGGTGTTGCTCATGAGGGGCTCCGGAGTTCAGGCGCGCTGGCTGCCGATACCTTCGGGCAGATGGGGTTCGGGGGATGCGGTCGGTGCAGCCGGTGCCGGGGGCATCGCCGGCACGGCGGGCGGCGGCCGCACCGTGGCTTGGCGCAGCGCCTCGCGGCGGCCCTTCCACCACGGGCGGATCTTTTCTTCCCAGAGGCCCGCAAGCCCCATCGGGAAGGCCATCGTCACACCGATGAAAAGCCCCGCCATCAGGAACAGCCACAGGTCCGGAAAGCTCTCCGAGAACAGCGTCTTGCCCGCATTCACCAGCAGCGCGCCGTACACCGCGCCCACCAGGCTCATGCGCCCGCCGACCGCGCAGAAGATCACCATCTCGATCGACGGCACGATGCCCACGAAGCTCGGCGACATGAAGCCCACCTGCAGCGCGAACATCGCGCCGCCGATGCCCGAGAGCCCGGCCGCGAGGCAGAAGATGAAGACCTTGAAGTTCGACACGTCGTAGCCCGAGAAGCGCACGCGGTCTTCCTTGTCGCGCATGGCGAGCAGCAGCGTGCCGAGCTTGCTGGTCTGGATCCAGCGGCACAGCACGATGCTGGCCACCAGCAGGCCCACGCAGACGTAGTAGAGGATGTACTTGGCGCTGTCGGTGCGCGTGTCCCAGCCCAGCAGCGTCTTCAGGTCCGTCATGCCGTTGACCCCGCCCGTGTACCCCTGCTGCCCGATGATGAGCACGGTACAGATCAGCGCCACCGCCTGCGTGATGATCGCGAAGTACACGCCGCCCACGCGGCGCTTGAACATCGCGAAGCTGACGAGCCAGGCCAGCGCCATCGGTGCCACCACCACGAGGATCAGGCTCAGCGGCAGGCTCTTGAACGGCAGCCACAGCGCGGGCAGCTCGGTGATCTGGTTCCAGTCCATGAAGTCCGGAATGCCGGGCGTCGACTGGATCTTGGTCGTGACCGGGTCGGAAGCTTCGAGCTTGAGGAACATCGCCATCGCATAGCCGCCGATGCCGAAGAACACGCCCTGCCCCAGGCTCAGCACGCCGCCGTAGCCCCACACCATCACGAGCCCCACGGCGACGAAGGCGTAGGTGAGGTACTTGCCCACGAGGTTGAGGCGGAAGATGTCGAGCGAGAGCGGCAGCACGACCGCCAGCAGCAGCACCAGCAGCAACAGGCTTCCGAGCTGGTAGCGCAGGATCGAGGCCTTGATGAAATTCATCATCGGAACGTTCTCCAGGAAGGAATCGGGTTCATCAGCGGCGGACCTTGACGGCGAAGAGGCCCTGCGGCCGCATCATCAAAATCAGCACGATCAGCGAGAGCGTCAGCACCTTGGCCATCGAGCCGGTCATGAAGAACTCCGAGATCGACTGCGTCTGCGCAATGCCGAAGGCCGAGACCACGGTGCCCAGCAGGCTCGCGGCGCCGCCGAAGGTGACGACCAGGAAGGCGTCGACGATGTAGAGCGAGCCCGAGGTCGGCCCGGTCGAGCCGATGGTGGTGAAGGCCGCGCCCGCCATGCCTGCAATGCCGCAGCCGATGGCGAAGGTCAGGCGGTCGGTCTTCATGGTGTCGATGCCGGTGGCGTTGGCCATCGTGCGGTTGGCCACGGTGGCACGCACCCTGAGGCCCCAGCGGCTCTTGTGCAGCGCGATCAGCACGCCGCAGGTGACCAGCGCGGTAAGCGCCAGCACGAACAGGCCGTTGATCGGAATGTCGAGGCCTTCATGCGGCGTCCACGAGCCCATGAGCCACTCGGGCAGCGTGGGGCTCACTTCCTTCGGGCCGATGAAGGTGCGGAAGATCTGCTGCAGGCCCAGGCTCACGCCCCAGGTGGCGAGCAGCGTGTCGAGCGGGCGCTTGTAGAGGTGGCGGATCAGCCCCCACTCCACCAGCCAGCCGACGATGAAGGCGAACACGAAGGCCAGCCCGATGGCGATCGGAAAGTAGTACGGCATGAAGGACGGCGCCATCCGCTCCGTCACCTGCGCGGCGAGATAGATCGAGTACGCGCCGATGGTCATGAACTCGCCATGCGCCATGTTGATGACGCCCATCTGGCCGAAGATGATCGCGAGGCCCAGGCCCATGAGCAGCAGCACCGCGAAGAGGCTCAGCCCCGCGAAGCCTTGCATCAGGCCGATGTTCATCATGTCCGACAGAGTCATGGYGGGAAGTCCGGAGTGTTGGATTGGCTCCCTCTCCCGCACGCGGGAGAGGGTTGGGGTGAGGGCCGACGGCCTGCTTACTGGTAGCCCTTCGGAAACGGATCCGGCTTGATCAGTTCGGCCGATTCCGCGACGACCTTGAAGGTGCCATCGAGCTGCCCTTGCCCGATGCGCGCCTTGCTCCACAGGTGATGGTTGGCGTCGAGCTTCACGTAGCCTTCAGGCGCCGTCTTCAGCTCGATGCCGGGCGAACCCGCAACCACCTTGTCCACGTCGAAGCTGCCCGCCTTCTCCACCGCCGCCTTCCACAGCCACGGACCGAGATAGCCCGCCTGCGTCACGTCGCCGATCACCGCGTCCTTGCCGTACTTGGCCTTGAACGCCTCGACGAACTTCTTGTTGTTCGCGTTGTCCAGCGACTGGAAGTACTTCATCGACGAGTAGAAGCCCGCGAAGTTCTCGCCGCCCACGCCGGTCATTTCGTCTTCGGTCACTGCCAGCGTCAGCAGGAACTGCTTGTCGCCCGTGATGCCTGCGGCCTTGAGCTGCTTGTAGAAGGCCACGTTCGAGCCGCCCACCACCGCCGCGAAGATGCAGTCGGGCTTGGCCACCTTGATCTTGTTGATCAGCGAGTTGAAGTTGGTGTGGCCCAGCGGGTAGTACTCCTCGCCCTTGACCGAGCCCTTCTGGAAGTTCTCGATGTGCTTGCGCGCGATCTTCATCGAGGTGCGCGGCCAGATGTAGTCGGAGCCGACGAGGAAGAAGGTCTTGGCCTTCTTCTCCTTCGCGCCCCAGTCCAGGCCCCAGATGATCTGCTGCGTGGCTTCCTGGCCGGTGTAGATCACGTTCTTGCTCTGCTCCAGGCCTTCGTAGAAGGTCGGGTAGTACAAGAGGCCGTTCTCTTTCTCGAACACCGGCAGCACGGCCTTGCGCGAGGCGCTGGTCCAGCAGCCGAAGACGGCGGCGCAGTGGTCGTTGACCAGCAGCTTCTTCGACTTCTCGGCGAAGGTCGGCCAGTCGGAGGCGCCGTCTTCCTTGATCACCTTGATCTTGCGGCCCAGCACGCCGCCCATCGCGTTGATCTGGTCGATGGCGAGCTGCTCGGCCTGGATCGATCCGGTTTCCGAGATGGCCATGGTGCCGGTGGACGAATGCAACTGGCCCACCGTGACTTCGGTGTCGGTCACCGAGAGCTTGGTGGTGTTGACCTTGGCGGTGGGAAATTGCGACTGGCCGAAGCTCAGGCCGCTCAGGCCCATCACGGGCAGAGCGGCGGCGCCCTGCAGCAGACGGCGGCGGCGCAATGCCAGGGCATCGAGGGAGGGATCGGAATCACGCGACATCAGGAACTCCAGGCAGGTTGAAAGAAGAGTGAGCCGCGCACCATCGCAGTGCATCGGACGGTGCCCCGAGCACCATGGCTGGTACTTTAGAAATCAGTTGCATCGCCGCGAATACGTCATTCAACGTAGCGGCGGGAACCTGCCCTGCCCGCAGACTCCCGAGCCAGACATCGGTGGAAGACAACACAGGGAGCGCTTCTTGCTGTACCTGCCGCATGCCACCGCCGCCGCGAGAACCCGCCATGCAATCCGTCTCCGGACAGAAGATCTTTCGCATCCGCCGCGACTACAACGCCTGGGTCGCGAACGAAACGCTGGAGGACTACGCGCTGCGCTACACGCCGCGCAGCTTTCGCAAGTGGTCGGAGTTCCGGGTCGCCAATGCGGCCTTCGGCGCCACCTCGTTCCTGGCGCTGGAGGCCATCGGCGGCGCCATCGCGCTGAGCTACGGTTTCTCGAACGCGCTGTGGGCCATCCTGGTGGTGGGCCTCATCACCTTCCTCACCGGCCTGCCGATCTCGTACTACGCGGCCCGCCACGGCGTGGACATGGACCTGCTCACCCGCGGCGCGGGCTTCGGCTACCTGGGCTCCACGCTCACCTCGCTGATCTATGCGAGCTTCACTTTCATCTTCTTCGCGCTCGAGGCGGCCATCCTCGCGCTGGCGCTGCAGATGTACCTCGACTGGCCGCTGTGGCTGCTGTACCTGGTGTCGTCGGTCGTCATCATTCCGCTGGTGGCGCGCGGCATCACGCTGATCTCGGGACTGCAGCTGTGGACGCAGCCGATCTGGATCGTGCTGTTCGTCTGCCCCTTCATCGCGGTGCTGGTGAAGAAACCCGAGCTGTATGCCGACTTCACCGGGCTCGTGGGCCGCACCTCCGACAGCAGCGGCTTCGATCCGCTGATGTTCGGGGCCGCAGCCACCGTGGCCTTCTCGCTCGTGGTGCAGATCGGCGAGCAAGTCGACTACCTGCGCTTCCTGCCCGAGAAGACCGCCGCCAACCGCGGCCGCTGGTGGGCCGCGGTGCTGATCGCGGGGCCGGGATGGATCGTGCCCGGCATGCTGAAGATGATGGGCGGGGCCTTTCTCGCCTTCCTCGCGCTGCAGCACGAAATACCCGGTATCCATGCGATCGAGCCAACGCAGATGTACCTCACCGGTTTCTCGTACGTGCTGCGCGACCCGGCCTGGGTGCTCGGCATCACGGTACTCTTCGTGGTGATCTCGCAGATGAAGATCAACCTCACCAACGCCTATGCGGGCTCGCTGGCGTGGTCGAACTTCTTCGCACGGCTCACGCACAGCCACCCGGGGCGCGTGGTGTGGCTGGTGTTCAACGTGGTCATCGCGATATTGCTGATGGCGCTCGGCGTGTTCGCGGCGCTCGAGCATGTGCTGGGCTTCTACAGCAACATCGCCATCGCCTGGGTCGGTGCGCTGGTGGCCGACCTGGTCATCAACAAGCCGCTGGGCTGGAGCCCGCGCACCATCGAGTTCAAGCGCGCGCACCTCTACGACATCAACCCGGTGGGACTGGTAGCGATGCTGGTCGCGGCAGCGCTCGCGATGCTGGCCTATTCGGGCGCGCTGGGGCAATGGGCCAGGGCCTTCTCACCCTTCATCGCGCTGGCCACGGCCATGGCGGTTTCGCCGCTGCTGGCCTGGCGGACACGCGGGCGCTACTACCTCGCGCGCACCGACATCGACCGCTGGGCTCCGGGCCAGAGCGTGAAGTGCTCGGTGTGCGACAACAGCTTCGAGTCGGAGGACATGGCGCACTGCCCGGCCTACAGCGCACCGATCTGCTCGCTGTGCTGCACGCTGGAGTCGCGCTGCCACGACCGCTGCAAGACCGATTCGCGCGCCGCCGAGCAGATGAGCGGCTGGCTGCAGGCGCTGCTGCCGCCGGCTCTTTCTGCGCGGCTCAACTTCCGGGTCGCGCACTATCTGCTGGTGGCCACCTCGCTGATCGCGCTGCTGGCCACGGTGGTGGGCGTGGTCTACGCGCAGGAGGCCATCGCGGGCACCAGCGACTCGACGATGGCCACGGCCTTTCTCAAGGTGTTCGCGCTGCTCTCGGTGGTCGTCGCGGTGGCGGCCTGGTGGGTGGTGCTGGGCAGCGAGAGCCGGCAGATGGCGCAGGAGGAATCGAACCGCCACAACAACCTGCTCGCGCTCGAGATCGAGGCCCACCAGCGCACCGATGCCGCCCTGCAGACGGCCAAGGAGGCCGCCGAGTCCGCCAACCAGGCCAAGACGCGCTACGTGGCGGGCATGACGCACGAGCTGCGCACGCCGCTCAACAGCATCCTCGGCTACTCGCAGATCCTGCTCAAAGGCGATGCGACGACGCCGCCGCGCGAAGCGGTGCAGACCATCCATCGCAGCGGCGAGCACATGCTCGGCCTCATCGACGGCCTGCTCGACCTGGCGCGCATCGAGGCCGGCCGCCTGCAGCTCGAGCCGGCACCGCTCGCGCTGCCCGCCTTTCTCGACCAGCTGGTGCACATGGTGCGGCCGCAGGCCGAGAACAAGGGCCTGGCCTTCGTCTACACGCACGCCGGGCGGCTGCCGCCCTGGGTGCACGCCGATGCGAAGTGGCTGCGCCAGATCCTCATCAACCTGCTGACCAATGCCGTGCGCTTCACCGACAGCGGCACCGTCACGCTGCATGTCGACGCGCGCCGCGAGGTGCTGCGCTTCGACGTGGTCGACACCGGCATCGGCGTGGCACCGCAGGACCACGTGCGCATCTTCGAGCCCTTCGAGCGCGGTGCCGCGGGGCGCCGGCGCGGCGAGCCCGGCACCGGGCTGGGCCTCACCATCACCGCCCTGCTGACCTCGCTGATGGGCGGCGAACTGGTGCTGGCCCACACCTCGCCCGCGGGCAGCACCTTCAGCGTGCGCGTGTACCTGCGCGAAGTGGCCGACCCCGGCCCGCAGGCCAGGGCCGGTGCAGCGCGGCAGCCCGTCTCGGGCTACATCGGCGCGCGCCGCACGCTGCTGGTGGTCGACGACCAGCCGGTGCAGCGCCAGATGCTCGCCGGCATGCTCATGCCGCTGGGCTTCGAGGTGCGCGAGGCCGCGAGCGGCACCGAATGCCTCGACAGCCTGCGCGAGGAGCTGCCCTCGGCCATCCTGCTCGACCTCACGATGGACGACATGGACGGCTGGCAGACCGCCACCTCGGTGCGCGCCTCGGGCTTCGGGGACATCCCGATCATCATCGTCTCGGCCAACATGTTCGAGAACCAGGCCGAACGGCTGCGCGCCGCAGGCTGCCAGGCCTTCGTCGGCAAGCCGGTGATCGAGTCGGAGCTGATCGCCACGCTGGAGCGGCACCTGGGCCTCGAGTGGCTCTCTTCCAGCGATGCGATACCGCCTGTGAGCGAAGAAGAAACCGCAGCGCGCCCGCCGCAGCTCGCGCTCACGGAAGACGACCGCGCCGAGCTGATGCGGCTGGTGCAGATGGGCCATGTGCGCGGCCTGCACACGGTGCTCGACCGGCTGGCGGCCGCATCGCCCTCGGCCGCGGCCACCTGCACCTGGCTGCGCGGCATGGTGATGCGCTTCGAACTCGACAACCTCCGCAACGCACTGGCAGAAGATGCAGACACTCCCCACAGCCCCTCCAGTCCCATCCTCTCGTCCTGAGGCCGAACGCCCCGTGGTGCTGGTGGTGGACGACGCGCCCAGCAGCCTCGGCATGCTGTGCGACACGCTCGAGGCCAGCGGCTACACCGTGCTGGTGGCGGCCGACGGCGAGGCCGCACTGCAGCGGCTCGAACTGGTGGTGCCCGATGCGATCCTGCTCGACGGCCTGATGCCGGGCCTCTCGGGCTTCGAGACCTGCCGGCGCATCAAGGCCAATGCCGCGCTGGCGCACATTCCGGTGCTGTTCATGACGGGCCTCTCGGAAACCGCACACGTGGTCGAAGGCTTCGAGTGCGGCGGTGTCGACTACGTGGTGAAACCCATCCGCGCGCAGGAGGTGCTGGCGCGGCTGCACACGCATGCACGCAACGCGCGCATCACGCGCATGGCGCGCGATGCGGTCGACGTGGCGGGCATGGGGGTGGTGTTCGTCGACACGCGCGGGCGCATTGCCTGGCGCTCGCCGCAGGCCGCGCTGTGGCTGCATGCGCTCGAAGACCCGGTGGCGCCGGGCCTGCTGCCCGCGTCGCTGGAGGCGGTACTCGCGCCCGGTGCGGCCATTGCCGTCGGCACGGCCACGGGCATGCGGCTGTCGGTGCGCAACCTGGGCGCGGCAGCGCTCGGCGAGACCATGCTGCTGTTCGCGATGCAGCGCGAAGGGGCCGCGGGCGCTTCTTCGGCTCGGCTGGCCGAGGCGGCCCTCACGCCGCGCGAGACCGAAGTGCTGTCGTGGCTCGCCAAGGGCAAGACCAACCGCGACATCGGCGAAATTTTGGGCACCAGCCCGCGCACGGTGAACAAGCACCTGGAGCACATCTTCGAGAAGCTGGGCGTGGAGACGCGCGCGGCGGCTGCGGCACTGGCGAGCGGGCAGCTCGGCTGAAGCCCCGCCCTATCGCGCCTCGTAGTCTTCCATGGGTTTGTCGGTGGGGTTGGCCCAGGCGGCCTTCGTCAGGGCGCTGGCCGGCAATCCCACCTTCGCGTTGAGGGGCGGAATCGGCTGCATGAACCACTTGTCGTAGATTCGCGCGACATCTCCGCTCTTCGCCAACGACACCACGCTCTGGTCGACAAGCTTCTTGAATGCGGCATCTCCCTTCGGAAGCATGATCGCAATCGGCTCGACGCTGAGGACCTGGTCGAGCAGCCTGTACTGCGCCGGCTCCTTGCTCCTGGAGATCAGGGTGGCAAGGATCTGGCCATCGGCGGCGAAGCCGTCCGCACGGCCCGACTCGAGCAGCAGGAAGCCCTCGCTGTTGTCCTTGGCGAGCACCTCCGCAATGTCGCTGGCGCCATCGCGCTTGAGCTTTCTCACGAGTTGGACAGAGGTACTTCCCGTTGTGGCAGCCACTGTCTTGCCGGACAGCTGCGCTGGCGATGCAATTCCGGACGCCGCCTTGACGGCGATGCGAACACCTTCGACATAGAGCGTCGGCGCAAACGCGACGTCTTTCTGGCGAGCCGCATTGTTGGTCGTGGTGCCGCACTCGATGTCGACCGTTCCGTTCTGCACGAGGGGCATGCGGTTCTGCGGCGTGACGAGCTGGTACTTCACGTTGACTTTGCCGATCTGCAGGGCCTTCCCGATGTCGGCGATGACGCGTTCGCAGACCTCGACGTGAAAGCCCGCATAGCTGCCGGGCCCCAGCGTGAAGGACATCGCGCCCGAGGCATCGCGCACGCCCATGGTGATGGCGCCGGACTCCCGGATCTTCTTCAAGATGTCGGTTTGAGCGGATGCACTCCCGAAGGACAGCAGGAGCGCCGCGGCCGTTGCGGCCGCAAGAAGGCATTGTCTTTTCTTCACGTCGGCGCTTTCAGACGGCGAACAGCGAGTCCAGATCCGCGAAGGACTTCAGCTCGATGGCGTTGCCCGACGGGTCGAGGAAAAACATCGTCGCCTGTTCGCCCGGCTCGCCCTTGAAGCGGATGTAGGGCTCGATCACGAACCGGGTCTGGCGCGCGATGAGCTTGTCGGCCATCGCCTGCCACAGGTCCATCGGCAATACGGCGCCGAAGTGACGCACGGGCACGTCGTGGCCGTCCACGGCGCTGTGCGTCTTGTGACCGCACTCGTCGGGTGCCAGGTGCGCCACGATCTGATGGCCGTAGAAGTTGAAGTCGACCCACTCGGGCGCGCTGCGCCCCTCCGGACATCCGAGCAACTCGCCATAGAAGGCGCGGGCTTCGGCGATGTCGCGAACGGGGAAAGCCAGGTGAAACGGAATCCTTGTGTCGGAAGTGCTCATGGGAGTCATCGCATCGGTGAGTTCAGGGTGGCCGGACTTTAAGCAGCGAGTCTCATAACCGAAAGCGATATATTTCTGTACTGAGCACCAATAATTTCGATGAATCCGCCATGATCACTGAGCTCCGAACCTTCATCTCCGTTTGCCGTCATGGCACGTTTGCCGCAGCGGGCGAGCGGATCGGCCTGACGCAATCGGCAGTCAGCAGCCAGATCAAGCGGCTCGAGGAAGCCCTGGGGTTCGAGCTCTTCGACAGGACGGGACGGTCCGCCACCTTGAATGCCGCAGGCGAGACCACGCTGGCGCGCGCAGAGGAGATCTGTTCCCTCTACGCAAAGCTCGGCGAGCTTCCGGACAACGCCACGAACCGCGGGCTGCTGCGGATCGGCGCCATTGCTTCCACCCAGCCGACGCTGGTGGCGCGGGCACTTGAAAAATTGCGCATCGGCTTTCCCCTGCTCCGCGTCCATGTGTCGCCCGGCGTGTCCATGCGGCTGATGGACGACCTGGATGCCGGCAAGATCGATGCGGCCGTGATCATCCGGCCACCCTTCGGAATCCTTCCGGACCTGACATGGCAACCCCTGGTGCACGAGCCTTATGTGCTCATCGCGCCAAAGAGCGTCCCGGGGAAAGACTGGCGCACCCTCATCCAGGCGCAGCCGTTCCTGCGCTATGACCGCGCGTCGTTCGGCGGACGGATGGTGGAGAGGTTCCTTCGGCATGAAGGCCTCGTGGTGAAGGACTCCATCGAAGTGGACGAGATACCCGGTCTCATCCATCTGGCCTCCAAGGGGCTGGGCGTTGCCCTTGTGCCGCTGGTCGAGGCACACCTTCCCCTCCCCTCGGGCGTTCGCACGCTCTCGCTCGGAGAGCGCACTTTCTACCGGGAAATCGGTCTGCTGCAGCGCAAGCCGCGGGCCAGCCCGCCCATCGTCGGGCAGTTTGCACAGTGCCTGCGGGAAGCGGCAGAGGTGGTGGCGACGCAAAAATCCTTGACTGCCTCCAAAAAGATATTAAAGTGATATCACTTTTAACCGGAGGCCTTCATGCGTGAGCAGACACTACAACCACCTCGCTCGGTCCGAAAAGAGCAGCCCTACCGGTCCGTCAGCGGATATGGCATCGTCGCCGTGGTGCTCGTGCTCATCGGGCTCGGCGCGTGGGCGATCGTGCAGCGGCTGATGCCGCTTCCCATGAGCGTCCTGCTGATCGTGGTGGGCGTCGCCCTGCTGCCGGGGCTGTACATGCTGCAGCCCAACGAGGGCATCATCCTGACCCTCTTCGGCCAGTACCAGGGCACCGACCGCTCCGAAGGCCTGCGCTGGACCAACCCGTTCCAGGCCGGCCAGAAGATCTCGCTGCGCGCGCGCAACCTCAACACCCCGCCGCTCAAGGTGAACGACAAGCGCGGCAACCCGGTGGAGATCGGCGCGGCGGTGGTCTGGCGGGTGCACGACACCGCGCAGGCCGTGTTCGAGATCGACGACTACAACAAGTTCGTGGCGATCCAGGCCGAGGCCGCGATCCGGCACCTCGCCACCGTCTACGCCTACGACAGCGGCGACGATCTCCAAAGCGACGAGGTCACGCTGCGCGCCGGGCTGGACGTGGTGGCCGATGCGCTCAAGGCCGAACTGAACCAGCGCTTTGCCAGCGCCGGCGTCGAGGTGCTCGATGCGAAGCTCACCCACCTCGCCTATGCGCCGGAGATTGCCCAGGTGATGCTGCGGCGCCAGCAGGCGGTGGCCATCGTCAGCGCGCGGCACCAGATCGTGGCGGGTGCGGTCGGCATGGTCGAGGCCGCGTTGAAGGGGTTGTCGGAGCGCAACCTCGTCGTGCTGGACGACGAGCGCAAGGCCTCGATGGTGTCGAACCTGCTGGTGGTGCTGTGCTCCGATCGCGAAACTCAGCCGGTGGTCAACACGGGTACCCTCTACACCTGAGGCGCCGAAGCGTCGCAACCGCACCCGATGGCCAGTCCCGGCAAAAAGTCCTATCCCCTGCGCATCGATCCGGCCCTGTGGGCCGAGATCGAGCGACTGGCGGCGCAGGAACTGCGAAGCGCGAACGCGCAGGTCGAATTCCTGCTGCGCGAGGGGCTTGCCAAACGGGGGCGCCTGCCGGCCACGAACGACGGCGGCAAAGCAGCCGGCAAGCCGCCGCCTCGGTAGTAACCACTAAATCCCTGAGGGCCGATTGACAGCCTCGCCCTCTACGATGGCAACGACAGGCAGCGCCCACGCTGCCGCCCTCTTCCATCAGGAGACATCGTGAAGCCCATTTCCTTTTTTCTGACCCGCCGCGCCGCACTTCCGCTGGTCGCCGCCTTCGTTCTCGCCGGCTGCAGCAGCCTCGGCGGCAACAAGCCGGCCGCCGCCGGCGACATCCACGTCATGACCTCGGGCGGCTTCACCGCCGCCTACAACGACCTGCGTCCCGCGTTCGAGCGCAGCAGCGGGCGCTCGGTGAAAACGGCCTACGGCGCCTCGATGGGCAACGCGGACGATTCGATCCCGAGCCGCCTCGCGCGCAACGAGCCGGCCGACGTGGTGATCCTCGCCCGCCCCGCGCTCGACGCATTGGTCGCGCAGGGCAAGGTGGTGCCCGGCAGCCAGGTCGACCTGGTCCGCTCGGCCATCGGCTTCGCGGTGCGCAAGGGCGCGCCCAAGCCCGACATCAGCACCGTCGATGCGCTCAAGCGCACGCTGATCGCGGCGCCGTCGATCGCCTACTCGGCCAGCGCGAGCGGCACCTACTACGAGACCGAGCTGCTCAAGAACCTCGGCATCGAAGACCAAGTCAAGCCCAAGAGCAAGCGCATCCTGAGCGAACGCGTGGGCACCGTCGTCGCGCGCGGCGATGCGGCGCTGGGCTTGCAGCAGGTGAGCGAGCTGCTGCCGATCGCGGGCATCGACTACATCGGTCCGCTGCCCGCCGAGGTGCAGCGCAACACCGTGTTCTCGGCCGGCATCGCCACCGCGTCGAAGCAGCCCGATGCGGCGCGGCAGCTGATCCGCTATCTCAATTCACCGGCGGCAGCGCCCACCATCGCGAAGACCGGGCTGGAGCCGCTGACGGCGCGTTGATCGGCCGGCGTGCGCGGCGCGCCTAAACTGGCGCCCATCATCCCCTTCCTCCCTCGACGAACGGACGCCATGACCCAGCCGCAGCCCTCCCCCGCCCTCGTTTCCGCCTTCGCGCCCAACGGCACGCTGCGCGCCTCGATCAACCTCGGCAACCCGATCCTCGCCAACAAGGACGCCGCGAGCGGCGAGCCGGTGGGCGTGTCGATCGACCTGGCGCGCGAGTTCGCCCGCAGGCTCAACGTGGGGATCGAGCTGGTGGTGTTCGAGAAGGCGGCCGCATCGGTCGATGCGGTGAAGAACGAGAAGGCCGACATCGGCTTCTTCGCCGTCGATCCCGCGCGCAGCGAAGGGCTGCGCTTCACTGCGCCCTATGTGCTGATCGAGGGCAGCTACCTCGTGCCGGAGTCGTCGGCGCTGACCGGCAACGCGCAGGTCGACGCCGAGGGCCATCGCATCTCGGTCGGATCGGGCAGCGCCTACGACCTGTTCCTGACGCGCGAGATCCGGCACGCCGAGATCGTTCGCCTCCAGGGCGCCGGGCCTGCACTGGCCGCGCTGCGCTCAGGCCAGGTCGAAGTGGCGGCCGGCATCCGCCAGCTGCTCGAAGGCGAAACACAGCGCGCACCGGGCGTGCGCGTGCTGCCGGGCCGCTTCATGGTGATCCAGCAGGCCATGGGCACGCCAGCCAGCCGCGGCGCCGACGCGCAGGCGTTGCTGGCCGCCTTCGTCGAGGAGATGAAGGCGAGCGGCTTCGTCGCCGATGCATTGAAACGCCACCGCATCGAAGGTGCGATCGTCGCGCCGGGCTCGACGAATCCCGCACCGTAGTTGGACCGGTGTCGCGGTCGTCGATTGGGGGCGAGTTTTCGGGGGTGCTGGTGTTCAGGGCGCGTGCACAGGACACCGGGTACTCCCCTCCGCGAATGTCCCCCGCTTCGCTCCTCCTTTATTTCGCTGCGG
>NZ_JBFUHN010000123.1:0-13773 GCF_056402375.1 Variovorax sp. P4_B10
GACTTGCAGGAGCAGTTGAGTGAACTCTGCCGGCATATGTTTCCCTGTTGGGACAAGCCTCAATGCTGTGCTGTCGTGGATCATCTTGGCTGCTCAACCTATGTATACCCATAGCGTGCCGAGGCAAGGGTTGTCCGGGCCGTTGGCGAGTCACTGTGCGGGGGCAGGCCTCCAGACCCCGTGAAGCGCGCGCTTCGACCGTACGGCTGGCCGAACAAGCTGACGTGTGACGTCGACGACGCCCGCACGGCGGGCGTCGTCGAAGCGCAAAATGCGGCCATGACCAGTCACCGGCGAGTGACGGCTATCAGGTGCATTGCGATACACCTCCCAAGACGCATGGCAGACTAGGCCTTTCCAATTTTGGGAAGAGCAATGCCCATCGCGTTCACCAGAACCGTCCATCCCATCGACTTCTCGGCCCTTTCAGGCCACGAGTTCGAGCGATTGGTCTTCGCCACGCTCTTGCGCATGAGGGCCTGGCACTCGCTGAACTGGCGCGGCCAGACGGGAGGCGACGGCGGCCGCGACATCATCGGACTCTGCGATGACCAATACGGGCACCGCTCCACCGTCGTTGTCGCGTGCGCGAACTGGCAAACATTCACGCTGGGAAAAGCGAAAAGCGACATCGATAACTTCACCCAGACGCTCAGCTCTCCCCCGAACGAGATCATCATCGTGGCGGGAAGCTCAGTCAGCGCTGACACGAAGGATAAGATCGACAAGCACGCGCGCTCCAAGGGTGTCCACGCAACGCAGACATGGTCGGGCGCAGAGGCTGAGGAGCATCTGCGCTTTCACGCGGCATCAGTCTTAGATCGCTTCTTCCATGGCATCGAACTGCCGGACGAAGAGCAATCCTTGAAAGACTTCGTTCACAAGCTCGATCCCGCCACCGCCGCAGAAGCCGCCGAGATGTTGGCAAGGCTCTTTCGCCGGCCGGCATTCGAAACTCCGATCCAGCAAGAGAGCTCCTTGCCCGCATTTCGGCAAGCCATAACAGATACCATTGGCGCGCTCAACACAGGGATCTGGCGCGACCGAGAAGGCGCTGTCATCTCGCGTGTGCCATCGATCGCAGCCTTCTCGGACAGGCTAGTCGTGGACAACTTCGAAAAGTGCGTCGCCAGTCTCAACAGTCTGCGCGTTGCTTTCGATGACGGGATCAGAACGAAAGGCATTCGGCCTTGTCAATGCAATGTGCCTGATTGCCCGGTATTCATGGTCGACGACAAGTATCGAGCGTTACTCGAAGCCGAGCGGGGTAAAGTCATGAGCTACGTCGAGCGAGCGTTGGCAGCACTCCGGGCGAGTCAAGCCTGATCGAGTCCGGAGTCTACGAGTGACTGCATGGCTGTGTCGGACGAACAAAAAATGAACGGTAAAAAGGGTCGTGCCGAGGGTGACCAAGGCAGGCGCTCCGATGAATCGGCGTCGGATGCAATGCATCGACTGCTGGGTCGACTGGTGCACGCCTACGCGCGGCTCGACCACTACGTCGGCCTTCAGCTCAAGTGGCTTGGCGACTACCGCGCGCAGCCCGTCGAGCAACTTCTTCGCAAGACCGTTCCCTTCGACATGCGGCTCCACCGGCTAAAGAAGCTCGCAATCGAGACGTGGGGTCACACCGACCAGGCTGTTGCCAACGAGTTCCGCGAGTGGTTCGCGGCGGTCGAACGGGTTCAGAAGCAACGCAACACCTTCGCTCATGGGCGCTGGGGAGATCCTCGAACGAGTGCGGATGTGGTCCAGTTCGTCGAGCTGACCTTCGAGACGGACGCCGACAAGACGAAGCCCGAACTCACCATTTCCCTTGCGGAGTTCGGTCGATTGGTGAGCGAGGTAGAGGGTCTTTCAGCAAGCTTCATGGCGCTCCAGAAAAAGTTCGAGACGAGGGTGCGCTACAGGAAAGACTGGGAAGATGCCAATACCGCCGGATATGCAAACTGGGTGGCTTATCAGGGGACGCTCAGCAAGCGAAAAGCCATCCCACCTTGACCGAGTGAAGCTTCCTGGGTCCGCAGACCAGACTCTGGTTGGCAGCCGCAAACGGGCGTTCGCTGTGCCAGCGCAGTACGGCAACGCGCGGACACTCCCCTTCTTCAGAATCCTTCAAGGCGTTTTGCAATGCCCTCTCAAGTGCAAGATCGGCCCGTGGAACTCCTACATGAATTCCGTCAAGATTGAAGAGACACATGCAGTAGACCATCCGTTCCTTCGCGAGCGAATGGAAAAAGGAAAGCGCCCTGGAACCAGAGAGTTCGTGGCCCTGATCGATGGTGTGGAAGCGGGGCTCTTGATCTTCGAGCATTTTCCCAATGGTTCCTGGGGGCTCGTGTACGAGATCTACGTGCTACGGGAATTCAGAGCAATAGGCGTTGGCAACCTGCTTTTGTCACACGCAGAAACTATAGCTCTTGATTCCGCGTGCAAGACGCTCCGTCTCATGGCGCGTTCTCTCGACCAAGAGTTCATCGACGACGAGAACCTAGCGTCTTGGTACGGCCGCAAAGGTTTTAATCGAGATGCCAGTGCCCCCGGTTGGATGCGGAAGAATCTCGCGAGCGCATCCACAAGAGGCGGCCGAATCGGTTGACTGGCGGCAGGCGGCTGGTTATCTAAGCTTGAGGCCGGATTGCAGGGCGATCTGAACCGCCTTTGATCGCCGCCAGTGGAGGCCCGACCGGAGCTTTTCGTGCCCGTCCAGGTGAGGCGCAGAATGACCGCTTCGTGGTGATCAGTCCGCCGCAACGAATGTCGCTGATGGGCCCGAAGCGGCCGTGCAGCTTGCCCCGAAGCAGCCCTTGCGGCAAATGCAATGCGGGCATTCGCTCAGTCGTCCATGTCGTAGCCTTGCTCGCGCAGGTTCCAGCCTATGCCTGTGCGGGCGACGGCCGCGTCTGGCGGCGAGATCTTGTCCAGAACTGGGAGCAGTAGGTAGAAGGACTCGGAGCACAAATCTCGCTTGTACATTTCGTCATCGACTTGGCTGTATGCGCAATACTTGATGAGCCGCTTCATCATGCGGCCGGCGTTCTGGGGGGATGCGCGGGCGAAGTCCTCGAACTCCTCACGCAGCAGCGCATGGTGCTTGCGGATCAAGGTCTCATGGACCAGCCCGTGCGCCAGCAGCATACGTTTCCTGAGCACCTGTTCCGGCATCTCCACCGCGACGCGCGCCATCAGGTTATCCACCGCGCGGTCCACCGTATGCAAAAGCACATGATCGGGTCGCGCGGGGATACGCCGGTTCCGGCCACTGAGCACCTTGTCCTCCAACAGAGAAAGCGTGAATTGGAAGAAGTCTGTGAGCGATGAAGGTGCCTCCAGGGGCGCCTGCGCGTCTGCCGTCAGTTGGCGAACCATGTCTTCCAGCAACTCAAGCGCCATGGCGCCCAGTGGGTCATCTGCGGGCGAATAAATGGCCACGCAGGCTAGCGTGGCCACGTGGTGCGCGTGCTCGGTTGTCAGCAACGCCATCGCCCGGTGTGGCAATCGACGCCAGTAGGGTTGCGCCGGGTCGCCAAACCGAAAGAGTTTCTGCAGCGCCGCGATCGCAGCGTCGACACCCAGGGTGCTCTCGGCAAGAGCCCATTCGGCCAGTAGAGCACAGGAGCCGTCCATCACCTTCTCCAGCGCCGTGAGCGCGGCCTCGTCGCCGCGCAGCTTCTCGCGTTGGAATGACGCGGAGGTGATGGAATCGGCCAGCAGCGCCGCTGCAACATCCGGCCGGTGCGGTTGCAGCGCAACGGCAAGCCGGTAGGCAAGCTGCGGGTATTCGTGCAGGCTCGGTAGTGAGAGCAACTGAGGCGACGTCCGTCGGCCGAAATACTCGTCAACGATCTGAACGGCGGCGGGCGCATCCTCCTGCAGCAATGCTAGCAATTGGCGCCAGGTATGCAGCTTCAGGTCGGGTATGTCGTGCCTCCAGTCCATCACCTCCTGCGACCAAAACGCGCAGCGCCGAAGCGCCGCGAATCGCCGCGCCGGCGACACGCGCGTGTCTCRGGCACAGGCTGCGGCGAGCCGTTCCAGTTCCTGCTTGAGCGGCTGCCGCTGTTCATCCATGCCCACCTGCACCGGCACCATTCGCAGGAAGTGCACCACGCCGAACAGGACGTCTGCCGCTCCCTGAGCCAGCAGGGCTTCGAGCTCCGCGACAAACCCACGCAGCGCACGCTGGCCGCGCCACTTCTCCAGCCTGTCGATGCCCGTCGCCACAACCGCGAGGCCGCGCTCACCAAGATGGGGCGAACGGCCCTGGTGGCCCGGTAGCATTCGCACCCACGGCATGATGCGGTCCAGCGTCACCACGCTGCCGGCTCGCGTGAAGACGTTGGGCTTGGCCATCAACAGCGGGTCATGCGCGTCGAACCATTGCGCCAGCGCCACGATCTGGCTCTGTTCGCTTGGCGTACACAGCGCAAACAGCCGGTCACGCCGCATGACGAAGTCGTGGCGCTCCTTGTCGCTCAGATTGCGGCGGGGCAGGAAGGCGGGGCGCGGGAGGTTTGGGGTCAAGGGGCGCTGCAAATGGGAGCGAGTGGCCGATCTTATGGGCCATGCGGGCGCCGTCCTCGTGCTGAATTCGGGTTAGTGTCAATCCGCAACACCTGAGTCGGACGAGACTTCAGCTTCGTGCCCGTTGCGGACCCAAGCCAAATACCGAACTAGTCGATGTACCCGGCTTCTTTCAGATAGTGCGCAATCAGGGCGTCTAACGTCTCGTCCGAAAACTCATACCCTCTTTCCAGATTCAACCACCGGCGTATGGCGGTAAAGGCGCCTGGACTAATGTTCGGGAACTCGAGCCCAAGGATGTTGCCCAGCGCCCGAGCATCGAGCGAGTCATCGGCTCCCATCAAAGACTTGAAGAGAGCCGAGGCAGGTCTTCCCGATACAAGAGACTCCATCATTTGCGTGAACCTCAGTGGAAAACGGGCGAAAAGAGCGATCACTTGCAGCCAACGACGTCTGCTTCCGGCCGGCTGAATTCTGCCTTGTGACTGAGCGACTGCTCGTGGCCGGCTGCCGTCACCACTGACCGGAGGCCGGCGGTTCCAGTCGGGTCTGCAGGAAACCGAAGTACTTTGGGTTCTCGCGAGCAAAGATGTCCTTGCCCTCAAGCATGTAGGCCCTTGCCAGATTGTCGGCAGCTTCATCAAGTTGCTCCCGCTCGAACTGGCATTGACCTAAGCGAAGTCTCACGAATGGGTTCGTCGCGCCAGCCGGACAGTGCAATGCGTACTGCAATGCGTCAACTCCAGATGTCCAGAAGCCACACGCGAAGGCGGCATCCCCGATGGCAGCCAGCACCCAAGTACTTGCCTCCCAATCGGTAGCCGGCTCCGGCATCAACTTCCAAGCGTCGTTGTACGTGGCGATTGCCTGCTCGTACAGGCCACGGCTTGCCAGCCGATCACCGTCCGCGCACAGATGCTTGATCTTCTCGTGCAAGGCTTCGGGTAACTCAGTCATCGTTTGAGAGATTGGTTTGGATGTCTGCTTGTGGCCGAACCCGGAAGTCTAGCCTCGACCAACGACAGTCCACTCCCGCTGCAAAGCTGACTCCAAGGCTAAAGCTCGAATGGCAACACCCGTCCCTGGTTGCCTTCGATGCACCCATGCCGCAGGTGCGCCTTATTCCAAAGCAGTCATGCGAGACACCGCTCGCATGACTGCTCCCGGCGATCGAGGCCGCCAAGTGCGGTGACACGTTGTCGCACACGCGCCGATTCTTCCACCCATGCCCCGTCAGCCGGAGCCTGCCCACATCAAGTCCGCGCGTTCCATTCACCCTCGCACTGCTGGAACAACGCCGCCGCCTCGCTCGCCAGTTCCGCCGCAATCCAGAGCACGTTGTCCAGATGCTGCGGCCCCGCATCCTCGAACCATCGGTTGCCATCGCCATGGCAGCACCACAGCAGCGACTTCAACTGCGCCAGCTTGTTTTCAAGAAGGTCCGATGCGCGGGGGCCGTCCGTGGTGGTCGGTGCGTCGGGGGATACCGGCGTGGGACGCCGGGCTATAGTTCGTCTAGCCATTTGGGGTGCTCTCTTTCCAAAGTACTGCACGTCATGTGGTTAGACGGCTGGGGTGTTACCGCACCCTGGCCGTCGCCTTTTGTGCCTCGCATTCGCATCGGTGCACGTTGCATCGATGGCCCGCCGCGAAGCGAAGCGGTTCATCCGTCAGGGGAGGTGTGTGTGATGCCTTCCTTGCCCACTGGGTGGGGTGTTGAGTGACAGGGGCATCCACTTTAGAGAGGTGCGGCGCGGGCAGGGAAACTGAATGCGCTAGTAAGTCTCGAATCGCGCGGGTTTTCGCTCCGCCCGGCAGTCAGAGCCGTCTTGTCAAATGAGCCCTCTGGTGGCCGCCTTCAACGTCGCGGCCGCTCGGGTTGAACACTCGAGCTTGTGGAACAGACGCTCGACATGCGTTCGTACCGTGCGCGGACTGATGCCCAGCGCGCGAGCGACTTGCTTGGTGTTGTCGCCCTGGCTGATGCAGCGCAGAACCTCCAGTTCGCGCTCTGACAGAGACTGCTCGCCTCGCGTCGGCGCCACGGGCTTCGAGGGCGCGTGCGACAGAACGCTGGCGAGCAACGCAGCGACGACTTCCTGGTCGAAGCGGCCCGCCTCGACGTCTTCCTTCATGCGACTGAGCGCCTGCGCTTCCGTGAACTCCGGTCGCCACGGACGGCGGGTGCGAAGAGAAACCCACTGCTCGGCCGCAGCGACGAATTGACCCTCCAGCGGCATTGCCGTACCCGATCGGCCGCGGAAATAGCCGGAGCCATCGCGCCGCTCGAAGGCGAAGGATGCGATTTCTGCTTCGACCGCGAGTCCGTCGATTTGTCCGGCGGCGCGGGAGGTCCAGTACGGCACGAGCCGCAGGCGTTCCAGCGACGAGGCGGGCAGCGGCTCGGGCGCGTTCCAGATGGCGTTGGGTACCGACGCCCGCCCGATGCCGTGGATCAGCCCGGCTTTGTACGTACGCTGGCACAAGGCCTCGTCCAGGCCGGCGTGCGCGCTGCCATCGCGCGCCAGTTGGGCCACGCGACGCGAGTAACCCGTCATCCAGGGAAGCTTGAGATCGATCACGTCGCCGACGAGCTCCAGCCCGACGCGTCGAAGCATCGAAGCGGGCTGGCCGGCAACGTCGGTCCACGGCGGCGCAGCGGAATCCAGCGCTTTCATCCACGTCGAGACCAGCGGTGAGCTCACATCGACAAGGAAGGCGGGGTAAACGCTGTCTGCGCGTCCGCGGGCCAGCGTGAGCGCTTCGTCGAGCCCGTACAGGCGGCTGAAAATCTCGAGGTCGCTCGCCAGGGCCACGACGTATGTCGCAAGCGGCACGTCCTCGCCTTGCAGGAGGCCGGGCACGCCGCCGCCGTCGTAGGTCTCGAAGATGGCGCGCAGCGCCGCTTCGGTATCGGCGCTCAGGCCCAGTGTGTTCGCGATGTCGCCGGCAATTTCGCAATGGATATTGGCCATGGCCAGCATGCCGTCGGGAATGGGCACGCTGCGAGGCGGCTGGCGCGTTCGCGGCTTTGGCGATGCAAGAAGGGCTTGTCGACCCTGCACGTCGTCTTCCAGAAAGTCCGCGAACTCCTGGGCATTGGCAGTGCAACCAGACCAGCGCAGCAGCGCGACGTGCCGAGCGGCCTCGACCTGCGATGGGTCGCCGCCGGCTTGCGTCGCAATCATTCCGGCGAGCCACGCGGTGCGCAGCGAATGGTCGGTTGGCTGGCCCATGCTCAGATCGCCAATGAAAGCAAGGGCGCGGACTGCATCGAAAACGGCAATGGTGGTGTCGTCGGACATGAGATGGCTGAGGCAAAAGCCCAGCATCGCACAGTCGTTCTTTTTCGGTTCTTGTCGGTCATTCGACCGATACCGCGCCCGGCGCGGCCGAAACAGAATCTCCTGCACCGGCTCCGCTCAAGGGGCTCCGACCTTCCTACCTGATCTCGCGGTCTTCACCGCCAATGCCATGTCCAACACCAATCAGTCCCCTCTTCAGCGAGCCGCCTGGCTGCGCAAGCTCTACTTCACTCGCGCCGCCTTTTCCCTCGCGTGGGTCGCGCTGGCCTTCACCATCGCCAAGGGGTCGCCCGTGGTCGCAAGCGGCCTGCTGATCGTCTATCCCGCATGGGATTGCCTGGCAAACCTGCTGGACGCCAGGATGACGGGGGGCGCAAAAGCCAACCCCACCCAGGTCGTGAACGCCTGGATCAGCGCGCTGGTCGCAGTTGCCGTGACGGTTTCGCTCGTGCTCGAGCTCCAGATCATCCTGGTGATCTTTGGGGGCTGGGCCATCGTTTCGGGCCTGCTTCAGCTGGCGACGGCCATTCGTCGCCGCAAAGGCAACCGAGGGCAGTGGGTGATGATGCTGAGCGGCGCACAGTCTGCGCTGGCCGGCGGCTTTTTTGTGGCCCAGCAAGGCAGCGCCGTGCCCATCGCGCAGACCCTCGGCGGCTATGCGGCAGTCGGGGCCATCTATTTCCTGATCTCCGGACTTGTCATCCTGTTCCGCCAGTCCAAAGGCAGGGCCGGCGGTTTCGCGCCCGAGGAGGCTTGATGCCGATGTCGAAGCGGTCCTCCAGAAGGCGAACCGCAGCTTCTGAGCTTTGTGTCTCCCTCTAAGCCTGCGCGATGTCCTCGTGAATGCAGAGGTAGTTGCCTTCGGTGTCCTTGAACCAGGCCGCCTTCTCCGAGCCGAGCACGCAGACATGGTCGACGGTTTTCAGCTCGGGAAAGTCGTAGTCCTCGAACACCACCCCGGCACGCTTCAACTCCGCGATGCTGGCGGCGATGTCCTCGACCCGGAAGCTGATCGCCGTGTGGTCGGCCTTGGTGCCCTCCGGTTTGGGAAACAGCGCCAGCGTGCTGCCGCCCACCGAGTAGACGAACTTTCCGTCGGGCCGCAAGCCACCGGGTTTCAAGCCCAGGCTGCCTTCGTAGAAAGCACGCGCGCGCTCCATGTCCTTGACCGGAAGCATGGTCGTTACAGACGAGTCGGACAACATAGACGGTCCTTTCGCAAAAGTCTGCACAGCGGTTCGGCCCAGCGGTTGCCGTTTGGCCAGCATCCAGCTTACGCCGACGGCTGCTGCGATGCCAGTGGAGGTTTGTACGGGCCGGTGGGGCAGGGACGCGTTCCTTCGCGCCTTCGAGAGGACAATCGCAGAAGCTCCATTCGAAACCACAGCCACGACCATGCCCCGTCTCGACGACCCCCTCCACGACGCCGAAATCGGCTCCCGCGACAGCACGCTCGACACCACCCGGATCGACGACGTGCGCATCGGCGCCGTTCGCCCGCTCATCACCCCTGCGCTGCTGCAGGAACGCGTGCCGGTGCGCGACAACACGCTGGCGCTGGTCGAAGGCAGCCGCGCGGCCATTGCCGACGTGCTGCACGGCCGCGACGACCGGCTGGTGGTCGTGGTCGGCCCGTGCTCCATCCATGACCACGACCAGGCCATCGAATACGCGCAGCGCCTGAAGACGGTCGCCGACTCCCTGCAGGACGACCTGCTGATCGTGATGCGTGCCTATTTCGAAAAGCCGCGCACCACCGTGGGCTGGAAGGGCTACATCAACGACCCGCACCTGGACGGCAGCTTCGCGATCAACGAAGGGCTGGAGCGGGCACGGCGCCTGCTGCTCGAGCTGACGACCCTGGGCCTGCCGACGGGCACCGAGTTCCTCGACCTGTTGAGCCCGCAGTTCATTGCCGACCTGATCGCCTGGGGTGCCATCGGCGCCCGCACCACCGAGAGCCAAAGCCATCGGCAGCTGGCGTCGGGCCTGAGCTGCCCGGTCGGCTTCAAGAACGGCACGGACGGCAGCGTCAAGGTCGCGGCCGACGCCATCCTCGCTGCCCGCGCGCCGCATGCCTTCATGGGCATGACCAAGATGGGCATGGCGGCCATCTTCGAGACGCGCGGCAACGACGACTGCCACGTGATCCTGCGCGGCGGCAAGGCGCCCAACTATTCGGCCGCGGATGTCGCGTCCAGCTGCGAGGCGCTGCTGGCCAATGGCCTGCGGCCGCAGGTCATGATCGACGTCTCGCACGGCAACAGCAGCAAGCAGCATCAGCGGCAGATCGTGGTCGCCGAAGACGTGGCGGCCCAGATCGCGGCCGGCGAGCGGCGCATCACGGGCATCATGATCGAGAGTCATCTCGAGGAAGGGCGGCAGGACCTGAAGCCCGGCGTCGCGCTGAAGCACGGTGTCTCGATCACCGATGCCTGCATCGGCTTTGCCCAGACGGTGCCGGTGCTCGAGGGACTGGCTTCGGCGGTCAAGGCGCGGCGGCGGTTGTCGAAGGCGTGAGGCTGGAGGGAGCCTCCACTGCGGAGAACCCGATGCTGATTGTTCTGGGCGGTCTACCGGGCACCGGCAAGACCACCATAGCGCGCGAATTCGTTGCCCGTTGTCCGTCTGCCTATCTGCGCATCGACACCATCGAGCAAGCGCTCCTGACAGCGAGCGCTCTCGAAGATGTTGGCCCCGCCGGCTACGTCGTGGCCTACGAGCTTGCCAGGTCCAACCTCGCGCTTGGCATGACAGTGGTTGCCGATTGCGTCAATCCACTCTCGGTCACTCGCAAAGCGTGGCGGGCTGTGGCAACCAGCACGTCCTCAGGCTTGCTGGAGGTTGAAGTCGTGTGCTCTGACGCCGGCGAACACCGCAGGCGTGTGGAAAGCCGGAAGGCCGACATTCCGGACTTCACTTTGCCGACCTGGGAGGCTGTTCTCCGTCATGAATATGAGGCCTGGACGACGAGCCGCCTGGTCGTTGATTCAGCGCACGTCAGCGCGAGCGAGGCGGCGAACTTGATCTGGGAGCGCTCGCGCGGCCGGGAAGTAGGCGAGTGAGCAAAGGCGGAGTGGGGCCACAAGGCGACGTTCGGTGTGGCCGCCTCGATTCGCTCATGATGTAGATCTTCGAGGCTTCGCTCAGGCGACCTTGACCGAACGCTTCCTGCCAGCCACGCCGATCAATGCGTGTTCCGCCCCTGCAGCGATCTGATCCGCGAAGGCTTCACTCCCCACAGCTCGCGCGAGCGTGACGGCCCCAATCAGCGAAGAGAGGGCGGCGCAGGCAGCCCCGATGTCCCGCGGTGCGCCTGGTGAGACGGGTCCATCGACGATCGCCTGTGCAACGTCGCGCAAAGCCGTCTCGAACGTTGAACGGGAGGCTTCGTCCGATCGCGCCACTTCCGTCGGCATGGTCTGCAGCGTGCAGCTCTCCGACAAGTCGCACGTGCGCTTGGCGTTGAGGTAGAAGCGCACGAACTCGGGCCACCAGGCGCGCCCATGCTGTGCTTGGTAGTACTGCACGCCGCCTCGCAATTCAGCCATGCCCTGCGCCACCGATTCACGGAACGCGTGGGCCTTGGAGTCGAAGTGAACGTAGAACGCGCCCGACGTCACGCCTGCTTCCTTCGCCAGGCCATCCACCCCGATCCCGCCGAATCCACCTTTTCGAAACCCGCGTCCTGCGGCTTCCAGGATGCGTTGCCGCGTCTGCATCTTTTGCTCGGACCGTGACACGAGGCGCTCCTATGACATGTGAAGCTGGCGATTGTAGTTTCCCAAAACACGATCGTTATGTATGATCGGATAACGGTCGTTACTTGAAACGCCTTGCGGAAGGCAGCGCGTGAGTTCGACGCCGTTCCCTTTACCTGGAGTAACCCATGCCACTTACGCTCACCCTCACCGAGGGCGTTCTTCCCGAAGGCCAAGAGAAAGTCGCGTTCAGCCGCCTGTCCGATGCCATGCTCAAGTGGCACGGACTGACAGGAAATGAAGCGATGACGCCCAACATCGTGGGCTCGATCCACGTCTTGCCGAGGGAGCACACGTACTCCGGATCGAAGGAGGCCTCCGTGGCCTTCGTCGAATGGAAGGTTCCGTCCTTCGCGTTCGCCAACCGCGCGATTCAGGTCGGCTACATCGAAGAAGCCACGAACATCATTCACGAGCTGTCTGGCGCGCAGCACCCGAAAGAGCGCATTTGGGTCAACGTGGTGCACGCGGTGGATGGGGCCTGGGGCATTGCCGGGACAGCCCTTACCAATGCACAGCTCGGCGAAGGGGCTGCTGCGGCCTGACACAGCGGGGCAGCAAAGCAATCTCCCGGGGTGAGGCTGACTGTGTCGCAGCCCCGCTTCGCCCAGGTACACCATCATGCAACTCTCGAACTATCTGTTTTTCACCACGACCTGCGATCAGGCACTGGCTTTCTATACGCAATGCGGTCTTGGCCGTGTCGTCGAGGTGCTGCGCTACGGTGTCGACGGCATGCCCGTGAAGACCGAAGCCATGCGCGGCAAGGTCATGCACGCCAGGTTCGAGGGACCAAGCCTTCTCTTCTACGCCTCAGACAACGATGACGCCGAACCCATGCGAGGCTCCGCGCACTTGCTGGCGATGGACGATCGAGACTCCACGAACAGGCTCTTTCAAGCCTTGGGTGCTGGCGGGACAGTCACGACCCCCTTGGCCATCCAGCCTTGGGGCGACTACTACGGCAAATTGACAGATCGTTTCGGCGTTCAGTGGATGCTGAACTGCGCTGAGTGAGATTCCTGCGTCGCCATGTGCGGGCTGCTGGGTAGCCCCGCACCCGGCCCTGCGCAGTGCCCAGCGCCGACTCACGCAGCCGAATCCCTCTCAGGCAGCAACGCCTCCAAGACGAAACGTGTCGGTCCGCTGGCGCCCCGGTCGCTGACCGCGAGACCCAGCTGCCGCCATAGAGCCGGGCTGAGCGGACGGACGGCGATGCGAGGGTCGCGCGCGGGCTCGTGCGATTCCTCCGGCAGCAAGGCCGCTCCGTAGCCGGCGGCGACCAGTGTCCTGATCGCATCGTTGTAGTTGAGCTCGATGCGCGGCCGGCAATGGACGCCAGCCGCAGAGAACCATTCCGCGGTCAGCCGGTAGAGACGTGTGGAGGCGTCGTTCATGATCAGCGGTCGCTGGGCCAGCCACTGTGGGGTCAGCCGCCTGGGTGCTTTCCAGGCCGCCGGCAGAAAGGCGACGACAGCCTCGCGCCGCAAGGGCGTGACATGAACGCCGCGCACGGGCGCCTGCGGCAGCGCCACGACCGCCAGGTCCAGGCTGCCTGCGGCGAGCCGGGCCATGCTGTCGTTGGAGGTCAGCACCTGCACGTTCACGTCGATGCCGGGATGGTTCCGGGCAAGACGTTCGAGCGCGGGCGGCAGCAGGTGCGCAATGGCGCCCGTCGAGGCACCCACCCGCACGCGGCCTGTTTGGCCGGCGAGCTGGCGTCGAACGTCCTCCACTGCGTCGTCCGCGTCTGCCAGCAGCCTGCGGGCACGCGCGATGAACCGCTCTCCCAAGGCGGTCGCCTGCGCGGGCCCCCGCCCGCGAACGAGCAATTGGCCACCCAGGCGCGACTCCAGTTCCGCGATCTGAACGGTGACGGTGGGTGCCGCCAGGTGAAGGGCGCGCGCGGCATTGACCAACGACCCGAGGTCGGCGATGGCGACGAGGGTGCGCAGATGGTCAAGGCTCAGTTCACGCATACCGCTAATTTAACTTTTCTTAATCCTGGGTTCCATATATTTAGCTGGAGCCATCGAGGTCGTTTCCCTACGATCGCACGCCATGGACCTCAATATCTTCATCGACGGCGACCAGGGCACCACCGGCCTTGACCTGCAAAACCGCCTGCGGGGTGGGAAATTCCGCATCCGCACATTGCCGACAAGCCTGCGCAAGGATGCGGC
>NZ_JBFUHN010000124.1:0-13525 GCF_056402375.1 Variovorax sp. P4_B10
CGCCATCACGATGCAGCACGTGCTGCCGAACATCTCGGCCGTGCTGATCGTGCAGATCACGATCCGCTTCGCCATCGCGATCCTGGCGGAGGCAGCGCTGTCGTACCTCGGCCTCGGCACGCAGCCGCCGCAGCCCTCGTGGGGCCGCATGCTCAGCGAGGCGCAGACCCTCATGTTCCAGCAGCCGCTGCTGGCCGTGTTCCCCGGCATGGCGATCGCATTGGCCGTGCTGGGCCTCAACCTGCTCGGCGACGGATTGCGCGACCTGCTCGATCCACGTCTGGCGCGAGCCCGTTAAGCCATGCCTCTTCTCGAAGTCAACGACCTCCGCATCGGCCTGCAGACCCAGCGCGGCCCGGCAGAAGCCGTGCGTGGTATTTCCTTCTCGCTCGAGCGCGGCGAAACGCTGGGCATCGTCGGCGAATCGGGCTGCGGCAAGTCGATCACCGTGATGTCGCTCATGGGCCTGCTGCCCTCGACCGCCAGGGTCAGTGGCAGCATCCGGCTCGATGGGAAAGAACTCGTCGGGCTGCCCGAAAAGGCGATGTGCGGCATCCGCGGCAACCGCATCGGCATGATCTTCCAGGAGCCGATGACGGCGCTGAATCCGGTGCACACCATCGCGCGCCAGGTTGGCGAGCCGCTGCGGCTGCACCGCGGCCTCTCGAAGACCGCGGCGCGCCGGGAGGCGCTGGGCCTGCTGGAGCGCGTGGGCATTCCCGACGCGGCGTCGCGGCTCGATGCCTACCCGCACCAGTTCTCCGGCGGGCAGCGCCAACGCATCGGCATCGCCATGGCGCTGGCCTGCGGCCCCGACCTGCTGATCGCCGACGAGCCCACCACCGCGCTCGACGTGACCATCCAGAAGCAGGTGCTGGACCTGATCCAGCGCCTGGTGGCCGAGATGGGCATGGCGCTGATTCTGATCTCGCACGACCTCGGTGTGATCGCCAACAGCGTGCAGCGCATGCTCGTGATGTACGGCGGCAGCATGGTCGAGAGCGGCCCGACCAAGGCCGTGTTCGCCGAGCGCGCACATCCCTACACCCGCGGCCTGTTCGCGGCGCGGCCGGTGCTCGGTGCACCGCGCGGCGACCGGCTGGCCACCATCCGCGGCAGCGTGCCCGAGCTGGTGGACCTGCCGCGGGGCTGCGCGTTTGCAGGGCGCTGCAGCTTCACCATCGACGCCTGCTACACCAGGAAGCCACCGCTGGCCGTGAAGCCCGGCGGCCATGCAGTGCGCTGCCTTCGGCTCGACGACATCGCGGCAAAAGGCGCCGTCACCGCATGAACCGGTCCGCCAGAACCCCGCCGCTGCTGCAGGTGACCGACCTCGTGCGGCACTACGACCTGCCGCGCGAGAAGCTCTTCGGCCCGCCGCCGACCGTCAAGGCGCTCAACGGCGTGAGCTTCAAGGTCGAAGCCGGCCGCAGCCTCGGCATCGTCGGCGAATCGGGCTCGGGCAAGTCGACCATCGCACGCCTCGTGATGGCGCTCGATACGCCCACCTCGGGCAGCGCGAAACTGCTCGGCCGCGACYTGCACACGCTGCCCAAGACCGAGCTGCGCACGGCGCGGCGCGATTTCCAGATGGTGTTCCAGGACCCCTACGGCTCGCTCGATCCGCGCCAGACCGTGGCCCGCATCGTCGCCGAGCCGCTGGAGGCACTGGCCGAGGCCTCGCGCAAGGAGCAGCGCGAACGCGCCGCCGAGTCGCTGGCTGCCGTCGGCCTGCGCACCACCGACATGGACAAGTACCCGCACGAGTTCTCGGGCGGCCAGCGCCAGCGCATTGCCATTGCACGCGCACTCATCACCCGACCCAAGCTCATCGTCGCCGACGAACCCGTCAGCGCGCTCGACGTGTCCGTGCAGGCCCAGGTGCTCAACCTCATGCAGGACCTGCAGCAGCAGTTCGGCGTCAGCTACCTGCTGATCAGCCACGACCTCGCGGTGGTGAACCACCTGTGCGACGACGTGGCCGTGGTCTTCAAGGGGCAGATCGTGGAGCAGGGCGCACCGGGCGAGCTGTTCCGCCACGCGCAGCACCCCTACACGCGGACCCTGTTGTCCGCCGTCCTGCAGACGCCCGCGGGCTAGACCGCGCAATTCCATCGTTTACTTCCAGGAGATATCGAATGTTGAAGCGACGCACCCTCATGGGCACCGCCATGGCCGCGGCGATCCCGGGCGCCTTTCTCCCGCTGGCACAGGCGCAGACGGGCAAGAACATGCTGACCATCGGCATGCCGCTGGAGCCGCCGGGCCTGGACCCGACGGCGGGCGCCGCCTCGGCCATTGCGGAAATCACGCAGTACAACATCTTCGAGACGCTCACCAAGGTCAACGCCGACGGCTCGGTGACGCCGATGCTCGCCGAGAGCTGGTCCTCGTCGCCCGACATGAAGACCTTCGTCTTCAGGCTGCGCAAGGGCGTGCGCTTCGAGAACGGGCAGCCCTTCAACGCCGCCACGGTCAAGTTCTCGTTCGACCGCGCGGGCGGTGCGAAGAGCACGAACAAGGACAAGCGCTTCTTCAGCGAGATCGGCACCGTGGTGCTCGACGAGTACACGGTGGGCGTCAACAGCACGCTGTCGAACCCCGACCTGCCCTTCATGCTGGGCCAGTCCACGGCCTGCATCGTCGAACCCAAGAGCGCCGAAACCAATGCGACCGCACCCGTCGGAACGGGCCCCTACAAGCTGAGCGCCTGGCAGCGCGGCGCCTCGTGCACGCTGGTCAAGTCGCCGACCTACCGCGATCCGGGGCTGGCGAAGATCGAGAAGTTCGTCTTCCGCTTCATGTCCGACACCGCGGCGCAGACCGCCGCGCTGATGGCGAGCGACATCGACATCTTCCCGCGCGCCGGCACCCGCTCCGTGGCGCAGTTCAAGGGCAACCCGCGCTTCCAGGTGCTGGAAGTCGGCACGCGGGGCAAGGTGATCCTCACCATCAACAACCGCAAGAAGCCGCTTGACGACGTGCGGGTGCGCCGCGCGATCCTGGCCGCGCTCGACCGCAACACGATCATCCAGGGCGCGGCGGACGGCTTCGGCAAGCCCATCGGCAGCCACTATGCGATGGGCGCGCCGGGCTACATCGACACAACGGCAATGAACCCCTACGACGTCGAGAAGGCCAAGCGGCTGCTCGCCGAGGCTGGCGTCAAGACGCCGCTCGAACTGCGGCTGACGCTGCCCCCGCCTTCCTATGCGCGGCAGGGCGGCGAGATGATCGCCGCGCAGCTGGCGCAGATCGGCATCCAGGTGAAGATCCAGAACGTCGAGTGGGCGCAATGGCTCAGCGGCACCTTCGGCGGCGCCCACGACTTCGACCTCACGATGGTCGCGCACGTGGAGCCCTTCGACCTGGTGAAGTACACCGAGCCCGACTACTACTGGGGCTACGACTCGAAGAAGTTCCGCGACCTGTTCGCCGCGATCCAGAACGAGGAAAACAAGAAGCGCCGCGCCGACCTGCTGGGCGAGGCCCAGAAGCAGCTGGCGGCCGATGCCGTCAACGGCTTCCTGTTCCAGGCGGTGTTTCCCACCATCGCGCGCAAGGAAGTGAAGGGCCTGTGGGCCAGCATGCCGATCGTGGTGAACGACCTGGCCGGGATTTCCTGGAGCTGATGGCCATATGACGAAGCCCCTGTATTCGCTGAGCGCGGCCGAGCTCGGCGCGGCCTACCGCAGCAAGGAACTCTCGCCGGTCGAGGTGGCGCGCTCGGTCAATGCCCGCATCGAGGCGCTCGAGCCGAAGCTGCACGCCACCTGGCTCTTCCGCCCCGAACTCGCGCTCGAACAGGCGCGAGCTTCGGAGGCACGCTGGCTGGCCGGCACGCCGCGTGGTGCGCTCGACGGCGTGCCCGTGACCCTCAAGGACAACCTCGCGACGGCCGGCGACCCGATGCCGCTGGGCACCGCGGCCTACGACCTCGTGCCGGTCGCGGACGATTCCCCGCCGGCCGCACGGCTCAAGGAAGACGGCACCGTGCTCGTGGCCAAGACCACGATGCCCGATGTGGGGATGCTGTCGTCCGGCCTCTCGACCTTCCATGAACTGTCGCGCAACCCGTGGGATCTTGCGCTCACACCCGGCGGCTCCAGCGCAGGCGCCGGCGCGGCCGCTGCGGCGGGCTACGGCCCGCTGCACGCGGGCACCGACATCGGCGGCTCGCTGCGGCTGCCCGCGAGCTGGTGCGGCATCTTCACGCTCAAGCCCAGCTTCGGCCGCATTCCGCTGAGCACGCCCTACATGGGCCGCTGCGCCGGGCCGATGACGCGCACGGTGGAAGACGCCGCGCTGATGATGCAGTCCGTTGCCCAGCCCGACAGCCGCGACTACTCCGAGCTGCCGCCGCCCGCCATCGACTGGCTGGCTTTCGACGTGGACGCGTCCTTCCTCGCAGGCAAGCGCGTGGGCCTGCTGCTGGACGCCGGCTGCGGCCTGCCGCTCGATCCGCAGATCCGCGAGGCCATCGGCCGTGCGGCGCGCACGATCGAGGCGGCCGGCGCCCATGTCGAGGAAATGCAGCCCTTCATGACGCCGAAGATGCTGCAGGGCATGGACCATTTCTGGCGCATGCGCTCGCTCATCGACCTGCGCGCCATGTCCCCCGACCGCCGCGCGAAGATGCTGCCCTACATCGACGCCTGGGCCGAAAGCGCGGCCGGCTTCTCGGGCGAGCACATCTTCGACGCCTACAGCCAGTTCGTGGCCACGCGCGCGGCCACCATCGCCGCCACCGTGGGCTTCGACTTCGTGATTTCCCCGGTGTCTCCGAACATGCCGGCGCCCGCGGAGCACGCCTCGCCCACGAACGATCCCCTGCGCTCGCTGGAGCACATCGGCTTCACGGTGCCCTACAACATGTCGGAGCAGCCTGCGTCGTCGATCAACTGCGGCTACTCCGACGAGGGCCTGCCCATCGGCTTGCAGATCGCGGGCCGGCGCTTCGACGACCTCGGTGTGCTGCAGTTCAGCCGGGCCTTCGAACTGATCCGCGATGCGCAGAAGCCCTGGCCCGAACCCCGGTGACACACCCCACAAGACAAAGTACGAGATGACAGCAACCCACTACATCGACGGCGGCCGCGTGGCCTCGCAAGGCCCGGAGACCATCGACGTGATCGACCCGAGCGACGGCCAGTGCTTTGGCCAGATCGCACGCGGCACCACCGCCGATGTGGACGCCGCAGTCCGGGCGGCGCGCAGGGCCATGGGCGAGAACTTCGACGGCCCCTGGGGCGGCATGACCGCGCTCGAACGCGGCCGCCTGCTCGCCAGGCTCGGCGCCGCCGTGATGCAGCACCACGAGGAACTCGCCCAGCTCGAAGCCCGCGACACCGGCAAGGCGCTGCGCGTCGCGCGCAACGATGCCACCGCACTCGCGCGCTACTTCGAGTACTACGCCGGCGCCTGCGACAAGCTGCACGGCGACACGCTGCCCTACGAGCGCGGCTACACCGTGCTGACCGTGCGCATGCCGCACGGCGTGACGGGCCACATCATTCCCTGGAACTACCCGATGCAGATCGCGGGCCGCAGCGTGGGCGCCTCGCTCGCGGCCGGCAACGCCTGCGTGGTCAAGCCGGCGGAGGACGCGAGCCTTTCGCTGCTGCGCCTCGCGGAGATCGCGACCGRGGTGGGCTTTCCCGCCGGCGCGCTGAACGTGGTCACCGGCTACGGCAGGGAGGCGGGCGCCGCGCTGTGCGCGCATCCCGGCATCGACCACATCTCGTTCACCGGCTCGACCGTCACGGGCCGCAGCGTCGGTCTCGCGGCTGCCGAACGCCATTGCCCCGTCACGCTGGAGCTGGGCGGCAAGTCGCCGCAGATCGTGTTCGCCGATGCCGACCTCGATGCGGCGGTGCCCGTGCTGCTCAACGCCATCATCCAGAACGCCGGCCAGACCTGTTCGGCCGGCAGCCGCGTGCTGGTCGAGCGCACGGTCTACGAAGAGGTCGTGAAGCGACTGGCCGAGCGCTTCGCGGCCGTGCGCTCGGGCCCGCCCGCCGACGACCTCGACATGGGCCCGCTGATCAACGAGAAGCAGTTCCGCCAGGTGCGCGACATGGTCGCGACCGCCGAGGCGAATGGCCTGAAGGTGGCCGCACGCGGCACCGTGACGCCCGGCGCATCGGCCAGCGGCTACTACCAGGAGGCCGTGCTGTTCCGCGACGTGCCCGCGGACAGCGAGCTCGCGCAGCGCGAGGTCTTCGGCCCCGTGCTGGCCGTGATGCCCTTCGCCGACGAGGCCGAGGCCATCCGGCTCGCCAACGGCACCGACTTCGGCCTGGTGGCCGGCGTCTGGACCCGCGACGGCGCCCGGCAGCTGCGGGTGGCGAACAAGCTGCATTGCGGGCAGGTCTTCATCAACAATTACGGTGCGGCGGGCGGCGTGGAGCTGCCTTTCGGCGGCGTGAAGGCCAGTGGCTTCGGCCGCGAGAAGGGTTTCGAAGCCCTGCTAGGCTTCACCACACTCAAGACCATCGCCATCAAGCACGGATGAACCCATGAACACGAACGCACAACAACAAGCGCAGCCCCGGCGCGTCGGCCTGGTCGGTGTCGGCCTGATGGGCAGCGGCATCGCCCAGAACATCGTCAAGCACGGCCACCAACTGACCATCCTCGACCATCCCGGAAACCAGCCCGTCGGCGCGCTGCTCGCCGCCGGCGCCTCGGCCGTGTCGGACGTGACGGCACTGGCCGCAGAGGTCGATGTGCTGATCCTCTGCGTCACGGGCACGCCGCAGGTCGAGGCCGTGATGCTCGGCAAGAATGGAGAGAAGGGCGCGCTCGCAGGCCTGCGTCCCGGCACGGTGGTGATCGACTGCTCGACCGCCGTTCCCGAATCCACCGGCAAGGTCGCCCAGGCCGTGCTGGCCAAGGGCGGCAAGTTCCTCGATGCGCCGATGACCCGCACCGCGAAGGAAGCCGCCGAAGGCCGGCTCAACCTGCTGGTCGGCGGCGACGCCGAGGTGCTGGCCTCGTGCCTGCCGCTGCTGCGCTGTTTCGCCGAGAACATCACACACGTGGGCGGCATCGGTGCGGGCCATGCGATGAAGCTGCTGCATAACTTCGTGTCGCTCGGCACCGTGGCGCTGCTGTGCGAGGCGGCCGCCTGCGCCGAGCGCGCCGGCGTGAAGCCCGACGTGTTCGTCGACGTGCTTGCCAAGGGCGGCGGTAACGGCGTGGCGCTGGAACGCGTCAAGCCCAAGCTGCTGACCGGCAGCACCGACTCGCTGAAGTTCTCRATGGCCAATGCGAAAAAGGACCTGGGCTACTACAACGACATGGCCGAGCAGTCTTCGGCCAGCCACGACATCGCGCAAGCCGTCGAGAAGCTGCTGGCCCGCGGCATCGACACCTTCGGCCCGGACCGGATGGTGCTGGACCTGGTGGAAGCGCTGAAGTAGTTGCCGCTGCGGTTCGCGGTCCGTTCGGGGCGCGTGCACAGGACACCGGGTGCTCCCCTCCGCGAATGTCCCCCGCTTCGCTCCTCCTTTATTTCGCTGCGGGGAGCACCCGATGCCCTGCGCACGATGAGCGTGGCTGTGGCGTTGGCGGTTCGACCGCCGCGGCCGATTGCAGATGGACATGCGTGGGCGCACCACTGAGCTTGCGCGAGAGACGGGCGCTGGACCAGCAGAACTCCGAAGGGGCGACGTCGGCCATGGTCGACATTGGCATGACTGCGTTCAATGCCCGCTTCAGACGGCGGATTCAACCGGTCGCTGCAACACTCCTTCCGCCTACGCGGTGGTAGTGTGTTGCAGCGACCGGTTGAATCCGCCACTGATCTCGGACACTCGAGATCGGCGGCAGAGCAGCGCCTTAGCCGTAGGAACCGGACATTTGAAGTACGGTAGATCGATTCTGCAATCGCCGCCTGGCCGCCAAGCTCCGCGAGCAAGCGAATCAGCTAAAGATGATGAGATGAAGCTGCAACGCTATGCTAGCCAACAACGTATGCTTTCCGCGCTCAACTTGATCTTCTAGTACTACATCGACATGGACACCCAAGTTCGAACGCCACAAGCGATCTTCATGCAGCCCCAGCGTCTGCTGGTCCCTCTCTTTCAGCGCCCGTACGTCTGGAACGAAGAATTGCAGTGGGAGCCTCTTTGGAAAGACCTCGAACGGGTGGCCACTCGCCTGATGCAATCGCCGAGCACGACGCAGGCACCTCACTTCCTGGGCGCTATCGTTTTGCAACAACTGCCCACGCCGACAAGCGATTTGCAGCAACGCACTGTCATCGACGGACAACAGCGACTGACGACCTTGCAGATCTTGCTGGATGCAGTGCACTCCGAGATCGAAATGGTTGGCGCGGCCATGCCGGCGGCGCGCTTGGAGCCCCTGATCGCCAATGCCGAGGCTTTTCGCCGGCACAAGGAAGATCGCTTCAAGGTCTGGCCCACCAATCGCGACCGCGCAGCCTTCAACGAAGTGATGGAAGCCAAAAGCCCGGTGGACTACGAGAAGCTCAAGCACCGAGCGTCCCGCCTCRTCAAAGCACATCACTACTTTGCCCAGCGGTGTCGTGCTTGGCTCCATGCCGAAGGCTCGGAAAAGATCATTGCGCGTGCAGAGGGCGTCGAACGTAGTGCACGAGAGTTGCTGCAGATCGTCGTCATCGACCTCACCGCCAATGAGAATGCTCAGGAGATCTTCGAAACGCTCAATGCGCGTGGCGCAGTCCTTACTGCGGCCGACCTGATCAAGAACTTTGTATTCCAGCGGCTGCTCGAACAGAAGGCGGATGTAGAGGGGGCCTACAGCACCTATTGGGGGCAGTTTGAGACCGCCTTCTGGGAAGAGGAAGTCAACGTCGGGCGCGTCAAGAGCCCGCGTTCATCAGTCTTCCTGAACCATTGGTTGATTGCCCGCACTGGTGAGGAAGTGGTTGCGCGCGAGGTGTTCTCTCGCTTCAAGTTCTACGCTGACGACCAAACCGGACGCACCATGCTCGAACTGCTGGTGGAAATTCATCGGGCCGCCGCGATCTATCGAGAATTCACTGAAAAGGCCGAGATCCGGGACGGGCCCATGGATCGCGTTGGGCTGTTCGCCTATCGCGTCAAGACATTGGAGAGTGAGGTCGTCAAGCCGGTGCTGCTGGCCCTGCTGGATCACAAGTCTGGCCCACTGCAACAGAAGCAGGTTGAGACCGCACTGGATGTGCTCGAAAGTTGGTTGGCACGCAGGATGTTGATACGCGCTACGGCGAAGAACTACAACAAGACTATGGTGGAGGTCGTCTCCGTAATTCGAAATGCTCCTGCCGATCAGGTCGGACAAACCCTGACCGAGCACTTCGCCTCTCAACGCGCGGAAACAGCCTATTGGCCGGACGACGAAGAGGTTCGCCGTGAGCTGGAGGCGATGCCTGTTTATCGAAAGCTTAGCCGGGCACGAGTTCGAATGGTGCTGGAATCGATCGAAGACCATTGGCGCGGATGGATTCCAGGGCAAACGTCCGCAGCGGGGATGCGCATCCGGCGCAACAGCTACGCCATCGAACACGTACTGCCCCAATCCTGGCTCAAGCACTGGCCACTGCCTCCCGGTGTGCAGGAGGCGGAAAGAGATGCGCGAGTTCATCGATTCGGCAATTTGACGCTGCTGACGAAGAAGCTCAATAGCACTGTCTCCAATGGCGCGTGGTTGGGCGAAAGGGGAAAGGCTGCGCACTTGCAGGAAAAGGATGTGGTGCTGCTGAACAGCAGGCTGCTGAAGACCTACGCGACGAAGCAATGGGACGAGTCGGGCATTGATTCTCGAACTGGTCAGGCTATCGACGCCATTCTGGCCGTCTGGCCGGTGCCGTCTGGCCACAAGGTTCTCGTTGGACGAGAACAGGCGGACGCGCACATAACGGTTGAGATTGCAGACTTAATTGGCGCGGGCTACCTTGCCGCCGGTCAGGCCCTCCATTCAAGCCCAGGGAAGTCCGGCGGCTTTTCCGGACGGGTCCTCTCAGATGGCCGCATTGAGGTCGACGGGCAGGTCTTTGACAGCCCATCCAGCGCTGGGAGCTTTGTCAGTAAGAGAAGCACAAACGGCTGGGACTTTTGGCGTTTGGAGCCCAACGGTCGGCGGCCATTGAAAGATGTGCGTACCGAGTACTTGAAGGTGGTTTCGCCAGAGGAGGTCGACGACGACGATGCCGCCCCAGGCGGACATGAGTGACAGCGAGAATACGCAAATGAACGCCGTTCACCGACCTTGCCGCAAGGGGGCCGGATGAACTCTTCGAACCGGCTCAGGTGGATGAACTGGCCAGTCGACTCGAAGCAGTGAAGTCAACAGCGTTGGCGGTGTAAAAGACCCGGAATGTTGATGCTCGTCTCCAGGCACAAACGCACCCTGAAACAGGGCGTCTTTGGAAGCACGATTGAAGCAGGAAGATTGGACACCAACTGCTTTTGGTCAAAGCGCTGCCGTCCGTACTGTTGTGATCGAGGTCAGAAACGGTTAAGGGTTGTCCRACACCTGCCCTCAGGCCGTTGTCGTGCGCGGGCTCGTGGTGTTGCACGGGCAGGTGTCGGACAACCCTTAACCGAAGCAGTCATCGCAACAAGCCGAAAGCAGTCCTTCGCCGCTGGCATCTACGGACGCCGTTCACGTGCGCCTGCGGCCTCCGAGAACACATTCCAATAGGCAGCAAGGCAGGAGTTCTTTTGAGAGAGCTGCTCAATCCGCTGCACGACGCCCTGGTCCAATCTGACCCTATCCCAAAAAAGCGCGACTCGAATTCTCGCGTCTTCAAACACGCCCTTCTTGGCGGAGTGGTTGAAGCCACAGAAAAAGTAGATCCTGTCTAGCGCTTCGCCAACAACGTTGTCGTCCACGTCCGAAAGGGCGCCGATCAGCACTTCGCTCTCGTCGGCCTTAGATGGATGAAGGATGCTGACCAAGCATCCGCGCCAGCTGGCTGGCTTCGTCTTTGCAGAGCGGAACAACACTGCGCGGTCTTCTGCGTTCAGCCTAGAGAGAAGCTCTTCGCCGTCTTCATAGGCGTACTCACCCCAGTCCATTGAGTCCGGGTCGGACTTCGTCAAAAGAGCATCGAGCTCGACAACTGCGTTGGACTGCTGCATGGGAATGTCTGGTTCTGGCCGATAGTACCTATTCGCGCGAGCCCTTCGAATGCCGGCAATCGCTGCGAAGCTGCCTTATGTCGACGGCCGGTTCAGACTGGGCCCAGTCACTCGCGATCAAGGGCCTGAACGGCAACTTCGGCAATCACCGGTCGTTCGGAGAACGTAGCCTTGAGCGACTAGTGCACCTTCGTCACCGGTCGCTCGACCACGGCCGGCCGGGTGGCGGTTCGCGATCGACTTCTTGCGTCCGAAGTGATCAGCTGTACCCGACCTGTTACGGTCATTCGGATTCAAAAAAATCGGTCCTTCAGGGCTAGAGGTTCCGCCCAAACCATGAAAGAGACTTTCTGCACGGACGCACTACGGACTCGTAGATGTCGGTGTACTCGACGTTTACCGTAAGTGGTGCTAGAGATTTTCGAATTAAATCTCGGCACTTTGGAAAAGTGCGTTCCTCTTCATGCTCGGTGAGTTCCAGAAGAATGATCTCCGCGCCGGCCTGAAGAGTGCGATGGCGTAGAGCGTGTGTAAAGGTATTCCACAGCCGACCGCTAGGGAGGTCTGGCATCCAATCGATAAGACAGTCCTTCGCATTCGAACCGTCCGAGACAGTGACGGCCACGATGATCATCGGGCCGGTGCCATTGTTCCGTAACTTCACACGAAGACTGTTCTCATAGTCAGCCACGGTCACCTCGGCGAGTGGACGGACGGAAAGCTGGTTATGTTTTCGCTGAGTACGCGCAGACCACACAGAGATCCACACCGAGATGGCCGAAACAAATAGCGCTAGAAACGCGACCACTGCGCTCGCGAGGGCGCCGAACGCATTTGCGGCATTTGCATCGGATTTAAGTAGACTGACCAGCGCATCCATGGCTTCCCCTCCGTTTTGTAGTTCAAGCAGTTGCTGATTTATAGCAGCCAGGTCCAACGGCGTGGGTCCGAGCAAACCATCGGCAGAGCCGACAAACTCTGCAACCTCAGCAGTGCCTCAATGACAGGTTTGTGGAACTTGGAGCGAATGTCTTCCTTTGGCCGCGAACAGCCGAGGGCTAAGACCACAACTACCAACGGTCGAGGTCCGGCGCAGGGTGTTCGGACTTTGCCTCGACGAGTTCCGTCAAGCTCACACTACGCAAATGCAGAGCGCAGTGCGAACATCGCAAGAACCTACCGACATCATCGTATTCGTCAAGTTCGCCGGTGCAACTTGGGCACCAAAGCCAGGGGGCGAGTCCAGGTTTTCGAGGTTCATTCTTCGACGGGTCGACGCCGTATACCGCCGCGCGAATAGAGCCCTGCAATTGCGGACTGAAGCCGCCCCACTTTGGGCATTGCACTTGGTGCCCCATTGGCTGCTCGCATTCGCATGCGCATATTGGGCAATAGATTGGGCGAACGTGGCTGCGTGAACTATGCGGCGAATCTTGCATGGGGCATGTCCAAAATGAAGGGTCACCACGAAGGTCGGGTACTGGCCGCGTCCGGCTGTACGGTTCAGGACTCGCCCCGATATTTTGGGTTCGCCTGAAACTCACCGGTGAGGTTGCCATCCTCATCGACCTTGAAGGCCCCTTTGATGGACTCTGGAGCAATGTGGTCGTTCGGGCCGAAGTTTCCTGCGATCTGATAGACCCACCCGCCCGGGTTGGCCCTGGCCTCCGCAATCATTTCCGGACTCGGCGTGACCGCTTGYGGCAAAGTCGACGCGATTTTCTTGGAGGCCGTGCCACTCGGGACGAGGACGGTAAAAATCTCGCCATCCGCATCGTCATACGAGGCATCGTGCCGAAAGCCGACGAGTGTCTCCGCCAGCGCAAGGGGAATATCAAAGACGTGGTCCACGTTGGAAGCCCCTTCCTGCAGCTGTAGATGTTTGATGCGGATTGACTCCAACGCCGCGGGCGGACTGCCGGTGACTTCGAGATTCGTCAGACCATCTTCCGCATCATGCGCAACGAACCATCGCTCTATGCCATTGACCCAATGTGCGGCGGTGCTGCACATTGAGTGCTCCTCGATTTGGCAAGCCAGCAGCTCCGTGCGTGCAGAGAGTGCGCGTAAGGATTCGGGCTTCAAGGCTGCGGGACTGGCATCGTCAAACCACACCAAGTACCAGCCTGTGGCAAGAACCGCCCCAACAAATTCGGATTCAGGAACCGCCTGCCTCTCGTTGGATTCAGCAAGGCCGAGAGCTTTGAGGGCATTGTTTTTCTCTGCCTCTGGGACAGCCAACCAGGAAACGGAAAATCCCATCCTTCACTCCTTGAATATGCATCACCGGCAGGCCAACGACCGCTCATGAGCTGATTGTGCCGGTGCTGGCGACCGACCGGTTCTGGCCGAATTGAGTCAACCCAGTCACTATGCTGAATCGGGCGTGAGCAATCCAAGCTCCCTCAGAT
>NZ_JBFUHN010000125.1:0-13521 GCF_056402375.1 Variovorax sp. P4_B10
GGTTCACACTGCCCTTGGACGCGAGCCCGAGGGTACGGATGAGCATCATGGTCATCACGATGGTGACCAGAACCACGAGGGTCGCTCCGAAGCTGCGGGACAGCTCCTTGCGTAGGGAAGAATGGAATAACATCGTTCGAGGAAAAAAAGGATTATGGACTTTCAACTCAAGCCCCTCACCATCGCCCAGGCCGCGGCCGAAAAATCCGATGTCCTCATCGTGCTCGTCGGCAGCGCTCCCATCGCCTCCAAAGACTCTCTTTCCGTGCTGGCCGCCAGCGCCCGCAAGGCCGGCGACCTGCCCGACAAGGCCGGCAAGCTGCTGGCGCTCTACCGGCCGGACGATGTGGTGGCGTCCCGCGTCGTCCTTGCGGCCATCGGCGACGGCAAGCCCGCGTCGGTGCGCAGCGGCGTCATTGCAGCGGTCAATGCGGCCAAGGCCCATCAGCCCAAGCGTGCCGTCATCGTATTCGCCCAGCCGGCCGACGGCGCCGCCGTGGCCAGCGCGGTCGCGGCCGCAGCCGATGCCAGCTATGTCTACACGACCACCAAGTCGAAGGCCGAGCCGCGCAGCATCCGCCACCTGACCCTCGGCGTGGCCGATGCGCCCGGAGTGGGCAAGGCTTTCGACGAAGCTCGCGCCACCGTGCTGGGCATCGAACTCGCCAAGGAGTGGGGCAACCGTCCCGCCAACCATGCCACGCCCACATTGCTGGCCGAAGCCGCCAAGGGGCTGGCCAAGCTCCCCAACATCAAGTGCGAGGTGCTCGGGCCCAAGGAAGTCGAGAAGCTTGGCATGGGCTCCTTTTCCGCAGTTGCACAGGGCTCGGCCGAGCCCCTGCGCTTCATTGTGCTGCGCTACCACGGCGCGCCCAAGGACGAGGCGCCCGTGGTGCTGGTCGGCAAGGGCATCACCTTCGACACCGGCGGCGTTTCGCTCAAGCCCGCGGCCGAGATGGACGAGATGAAGTTCGACATGTGCGGCGCCGCGAGCGTGCTCGGCACCTTCCGTGCGCTCGGCGAGATCCAGCCCGCGATCAACGTGATCGGCCTCGTGCCCTCGTGCGAGAACATGAACGACGGCAAGGCCATCAAGCCCGGCGACGTGGTCACCAGCATGAGCGGGCAGACCATCGAGGTGCTCAACACCGACGCCGAAGGCCGGCTCATCCTGTGCGACGCGCTGACCTACGCCAAGCGCTTCGATCCCGCTGCCGTGATCGACATCGCCACGCTCACCGGCGCGTGCGTGGTGGCGCTTGGCGGCGTGCGCAGCGGCCTGTTCGCGAGCGACGAGACGCTGGCAGCAGCGCTCGAGGCGGCCGGCGAGGAATCGCAAGACCGTTGCTGGCGCCTGCCGCTCGACGACGACTACGCCGAAGGCCTCAAGAGCAACTTCGCCGACGTGGCCAACATCGCAGGCCGTGCCGGCGGTGCCATTACCGCGGCCAAGTTCCTGCAGCGCTTTGCCGGCGACTTCGCCTGGGCGCATCTGGACATCGCAGGCACCGCATGGAAGAGCGGGGCGGCCAAGGGCTCGACCGGGCGGCCGGTGGGCCTTCTGGTGTCCTACCTGACGGCACGTGYGCGCCATGGGGTGGCCGACAAGGCCGCACCGTCCAGGCCTTCGCGCAAGGCAGAGTCCAAGAAGATCTCGGGTGCCCCGGTCCGAAAGGCCCGGTCCGCGAAGTGACGGAAATCGGCTTTCACTTCAATGCGCCGGACAAGCTGAACTACGCTTGCCGGCTCGTTCGCAAGGCCGTGAATGCACGCGGCCTGCGCGTGGTGGTGGTCGGTGATCCGCAGATGCTCGACGCGGTGGACGCCGCACTCTGGCAGCTGTCGCCCGTCGATTTCGTCGCGCATTGCCGAGGCGATGCGCAGGCCCACCTGGTCGCCCGCTCGCCCGTCATTCTTTCTTCGGAAGGTGCCGATGCGGCATCGTTGCCGCACCGCGAGATGCTGGTGAACCTGGGCCTCGACGTGCCGGCCGGTTTCGAGCGCTTCGAGCGCCTGATCGACATCGTGAGCGACGAATCCAACGACCGGCAGATCGGCCGCTCGCGCTGGCGCCACTATGCCGACCGGGGCTACACCATCCAGCCGCACGATTTCGCAAGGAGCGCCTCCTGATGGCCAGTACGCTGCGCACGCCGCCCCGGTTCGTTCCCACCCTGACCACGGTGCTTGAAATTCCGGCGGAGCCCGCGAGCCTCGAACCGCATGGCGCACCGGCCGATGCATCGCCACCCCAGCCCGATCCGGCCAGCGCCGTTGCACTTCCGCCTGCGGCGCAGCTTTCGCAGGCGGAAATCGTCAGCCTCGAAGAACAGCTTCTGCATCGCGTTTTGCAGCGCGTCGACTTTTCTCTGGAAGAGCGATTGAGCGATGCGGTGTCGGCTGCGGTGCAGCAGCAACTCGACGACATGGTGCCGCGCCTGCGCGGTGAAATCGAGGCCGTTCTGCGTGCTTTGGTGATCGWGTCGATGGCCGCCGAACTCTCGGAAAACACAGGGTCTACGCCAGCTTCCGGAGCGTAAATCCTCGGCTAAACTGCGCCGCAGGTCGGAATGGCGTGAGGGTGCCGCTGGTCTGCGGCGCGAAACTTGCGAGGACTGCGCGCCCGGATCACACGACCGGTTTTTTATTCTTTTCATCCAAGTTCTGGAGGTTCCCATGCAATTGAAATGGACTGCGGTCGCACTGGCTGCAATCACGCTTGTGGCTTGCGGCAAGAAAGAAGAAGCTGCTGCGCCCGCCGCGACGCCGGCGCCCACGGCGGCGGCTCCTGCACCTGCAGCGCCTCCGGCCGATGCCCTGGTCGTCAAGATCGGCCACGTCGGTCCGACCAGCGGTCCGATTGCCCACCTCGGCAAGGACAACGAGTTCGGCGCCAAGATGGCCATCGAAGACCTGAATGCAAAGGGCCTCAAGATCGGCGACAAGGTTGCCAAGTTCGTGCTGGTTCCCGAAGACGATGCAGGCGATCCGAAGCAAGGCACGGCCGTTGCCCAGAAGCTGGTCGACGAAAAGGTCAACGGCGTGGTCGGTCACCTGAATTCGGGCACCACCATCCCCGCTTCGAAGCTCTACAGCGACGCCGGCATTCCGCAGGTCTCGCCGTCGGCCACGAACCCCAAGTACACGCGTCAAGGCTTCAAGACCACGTTCCGCGTGGTGGCCGACGACACGCAACTCGGCGGCACGCTGGGCAAGTACGCTGTCGAAACGCTCAAGGGCAAGAACATTGCCGTGATCGACGACCGCACGGCCTACGGCCAAGGCGTTGCAGAAGAATTCGAGAAGTCGGCCAAGGCCGCAGGCGCCACCATCGTGGGCCACGAATTCACCACCGACAAGTCGACCGACTTCAACGCCATCCTGACCAAGCTGAAGGCCGCCAAGCCCGACGTTCTGTTCTTCGGCGGCATGGACGCCGTCGGCGGCCCGATGCTCAAGCAGGTCAAGCAGCTCGGCCTGAACGTCAAGTTCATGGGTGGCGACGGCCTCTGCACCGGTGAACTGCCGAAGCTGGCTGGCGACGCCATCGGTGAAGACATGGTGGTCTGCGCCGAAGCCGGCGGTGTCGACGGCGACTTCAAGCAGCCGCTGGAAGACTTCAAGACCAAGTTCAAGGCCAAGAACGGCGTCGAAGTGCAGATCTATGCACCGTACGTCTATGACGCGGTCAACGTGCTGGCCGAAGCCATGGTCAAGGCTGGTTCGTCCGACCCTGCCAAGTACCTGCCGGAAGTCGGCAAGCTGCAATACAAGGGCGTGACCGGTCCGATCGCCTTCGACGAAAAGGGCGACATCAAGAATGGTGCACTGACGCTGTACACCTACAAGGGTGGTGCTCGCACGCAGATCGCTGTGGTGCGCTGATCGCATTGGCAACTGCGCGGGCTTTGTCCGCAAAAGAGAAAAGGGCCTTCGGGCCCTTTTTTCATGGGCCGCTGCAAAGCGGCGTCAGAGCGCGGCGAGGCCCGAGGGGCGGTCGGTGTTGCAGTACTCGATGAAGGCGTCGAGATCGCGCGACTTGTCGAACACCGCGTCGGCCCCCAGTGCTTCGCAGCGCGCCCGGATGTCCGCAGTCACGTAGTTGCTCAGCACCACGACCCGCTGGCTTGCCAAGCGCGTCTTGCAGCCGGCCAGCACGCCCAGGCCGGAGCCTTCCTTCAGGAACAGGTCGATGATCAGGAGTTGCCAATCGTCGGGGTGGGCTGCGAGCCAGGCGAGCGCATCCGATTCGGTTTCGGCAAAGCCGACCACATGGCCATTGACCAGGTCCTCGAGTGCCGGGACCAGATTGTCTCTGATGGTCTTGTTGTCCTCGACGAGGAACGTGATGAGGGCCATGCCGTGGTTTTGCTGTGAGAACCAATAGCGTAGCGTGCCGCACGCCGCTTCAGCGTAGGAGAAAGGATATGGACAGAGGGATCGGAGCGGTGGCCGGTCAGTCCGAGCTCTCGGAGCGGATCTTCGCCTTGAGCCTCTCGGCCAGTGCCTGGCTTTCGTCGCGCTCGGCCGTCACCTCGAGGCGCTTCTCGATCTCTTCGCTCAGCGCGGCATTCACCTCGGCCAGCTTCTCCGCCGACTTGGCCAGTTTTTCCTCGAGCTGGCTCGTTTGCTCGATGGCCTGAGCCACTTCGCCGACCTGCACCTCTTCCGGCAGCTCCTGCTCGAGCACCGTGCTCACGACGGCGAGGTTGTCCGATGCCCGTTGCACATCGGCGGCCACCTGCGCGCTCTTTTCAAGCGTCTCGTCGAGCGATGTCGTGCCGCGCGACGTGGTTTTGGGTTGTCCGGCCATTGAGGCTCCTTCTGCAGGCTTGAAATTAGAACCTTTGGATCGTACCGTCAGACGAAAGTGCCCGCGGGCAGGACCCTCAGTTGTTGTAGAGCAACGCATCATCTGGCCATCCGGACGACAAAGAAGCCCAAGTGCTTGTGACGACTTCGAGGTCAGACCGTCCCCAGCCATGTCGAGAATCTCTTGAGCGCTTCCAGTTCGGGTCGCGAGGATGGCCAGCGCAGGTAGTAGGCCCGGGGCGCCACCCAACGCTCTTTGCTCAGGCAAGCCAGTTGTCCTGCGTGTTCGGCACTGGAAGCCATGTAGTCCGGAAGCAGGGCAATACCCAGCCCGCCGATGGCGCCGTTCAGTGCCATGGACAGCAGCGCGTAGCACGGGCCGGCGACCAGATGAGATTCCGGGACGGCCTCTGTCAAGCCAGACTGCTGCAGCCAGCCGGGCCAGGCCTCAAGCACCGTGACGCGTCGTATCAGTGCATGTGTACGCAGCAATTCGGCCAGCTGGTCCCTGGTCGGGTACCTGTTCTGTGCGACGCGGCGCAGCGACGCGCCATTCGTGAACCGATCAAGAGCCGATCGCGCGATGTAGGGGCGCAAGACCAACGGAAGAACCAGCAAGGCCTCGACCCCGTCCCGCGCTCCAGCGCAGAACTCGATCGATGCATCCTCTTGATCGATTGCGAAGTCGATGGGGCCGACGCGCGTCGATAGGTTGAGGGTGATATCCGGATGCGTGGTCACGAACGCGTGCAGCTTGGGCATCAGCCAATAGTTGGCCAGACTGGATGCCACCGAGAGGTTGAGCGCGCCGCCGCGCCCACGGGTCGCGATCATGCTCTCTGTCGCGCGCTCCAGGTGACGCAGCATGGCCGCGATGTCGTTCCAGTAGGTGCGTCCTGCCGAAGTCAGCGCCAGTCCTGCGCGCCGGCGCACGAAGAGTTGCACGCCGAGTTGGCGCTCCAGAGACAGGATGTGGTGGCTGACGGCGCTTTGGGTCAGATGCATTTCTTCGGCAGCGCGGGTGAAGCTGAGCAGCCTTGCGCTCACATCCAGGCAACGCAGCGCGGTCATCGAAGGCAAAGAGCTCATGCATCGATTTTACTAATGCTTTCCACAAAATTCATCCTTTGTTTCTTTAGCGATGAGTTCGTAGCATCGAGGCTTGTCTGTTGAGAGACCTGAAATTTGTCATCGATCTCATCGGTGGTAACTATGAGTTTTCTCGATGACCAATGAACTCTAGCCGGTCGCTGAAAAGCCTGGAAAGGATGCCTTCATGTCACTTTTTATTCACTTCGGAAGCTTGCGCCGTTCGCTGGCCGTGGCCGCGATCGGCCTTCTGGCTGCGAGCGCAACCTGGGCCGAATATCCCGACAGGCCGATCAGGTACCTGCTTGGCGCGGGAGCCGGTTCGGGGCCGGACTCACTCATGCGCATGTTGCTGCAGGACGTAGGCAAGCGCCTCGGCACTCAATTCGTGATCGACAACCGGGTGGGCGCGGGCGGGCTGATCGCGATGCAGGCGATCGCCAATGCGGCGCCCGATGGCTACACCGTGGGGCATGGCAACGTTCAGATGCTGGCCATCAGCCCTGGACTGTCCAAGGATTCCCGTGCTGCGGCCGAACGTGTGCAAGTGATCGTGCAGTTCGGTCATACGCCAAACCTTCTCTCCGTTTCCCCGACGCTGCCTGTCACGTCAGTGCGCGAGTTGATCAACTACGCCAAGGCGCACCCCGGGAAGCTGACCTACGCGTCTGCCGGCAACGGCACGTCCGGCCACGTCGGTGCGGAATTGTTCAAGAGCCTGAGCGGCACCGACATCGTGCATGCGCCGTACAAGACGGCCCCGGCCGGCGTCAATGACGTGATGGCAGGGCATGTCGACATGGTGTTCGACAACCTGGCCGGCAGCATGGTGCTCGCGAAGAGCGGCAAGCTCAGGGCGCTCGCCGTCACGAGCCTGAAGCGGTCGCCGTTGATGCCCGACATTCCGACGGTGGCCGAGTCGGGCATTCCGAATTTCGAGGTGATTGCCTGGTCCGGCGTCGTCGCGCCGCGCGGCCTTCCCCCGGCCATTGCCAAAAAAATCAATGCGGCGTTCAACGAATCCCTCAAGGATCCCGTGGTCGTCAAGGCAATGCGCGAGCTTGGCTACGAGACCGTTGGCGGAACGTCCGACGAGTTCGCGAGCTGGGTTGCAAGAGAGCGGGCGAAATGGGCCGACGTCATCAAGAAGTCTGGCGCCAAGGCTGACTGACGCCAGGCAACGCCGGCTTATCTCATCACTTTTCTTTAATAACGGGCCTTGTTGCCTGGAGCACATTGGCATGTCCACTCTGGAAACTTTGGCGGATTGGATCGTCACGCGTGGCGATGGCTGGTCCGATGTCGCCTTGTCCCGCGCCGAGCATGCGTTCGCCGACACGATCGCCTGCATCGTCGCCGGCAGCGTCGATCCGGTCAGCGTCAAGGTCGGTGCTGGTTTGGCACGGTGGGGAAGGGGAGGGGCGACGGTGGTCGGTACGTCGCGCAAGGTCCCGGCGCCATGGGCGGCCATGATCAACGGAACAGCCGCCCATGTGCTGGAGATCGATGACAACTTCTATCCAGCACTGACGCACGCGTCCGCCATTCTCGTGCCCGCGCTGCTCGCGCTGGGCGAGGAGATCGATGCCAGCGGTGCAGCGCTTCTGGACGCGTTCATCGTCGGCCTGGAACTGCATGCCGTCTTGGGGCGTGGCGTCAACCGGTCGCACTACTTCGCCGGCTGGCATCCGACTGCTACCGTCGGGTGCATCGGGACTGCGGGCGCCTGTGCCCGTTTGCTGAAAATGGACAAGGCGTCGACCGTTGCGACCATGAGTCTGGCCGTCAGCATGGCCTCCGGCAACAAGGCGCAGTTCGGCACCGAGGCCAAGTCCTTTCAATGCGGCATGGGTGCGTCCAACGCGGTCCTTGCCGTGACGCTGGGAGCGGCCGGCCTGCAGGGAAATCCGGAGGCGCTCGAAGATCCGCAGGGCTTCCTGGCACTGTATGGCGGCCCGGCCCCCAGAGGCTGGGAAGAACCGCTCAAGAAACTCGACCAGCCGCTGGCGCTGGAGGAGTACGGCTTGGCGCCCAAGCGCCACGCGTGTTGCGGTTCGGCGCACAACGCTCTCGATTGCATCCTCGACTTGAAGAAGGTGCATGGGTTCAGCGCCGACGACGTGCGGTCCGTGGAAGTGCTTGTCGGCGCGAGCAATCGGAAGAACCTTCGCTACGACGACCCCGAAGATGAATTCCAGGCGCGCTTCTCCCTGAACTACAACGTGGCGCTGGTTCTGTTGCAAGACAAGGTCACTCTCACGGACTTCACGCCGGAGGCGGTGCGCCGCGAATCGGTCAGGAAGCTGCTGGGCCTGACAACCATGCGCGCCCGCGCGTTCGAGGACGAGCCCAGGGATCCCGACCAGCGTCCGCCTCACGTCGTCAAGATCACGTTGAAGAACGACGCCGTGTTCGAAGCCCAGCGTGTGTATGCGCGAGGCCTGATCCAGGATCCGTTCAACGACCAGGAGCGGCTGGAGAAGCTGGAGCAATGCTGTTCGCCGCTGATGCCGCCGCAGGCCTACGCGACATTGGCGAACCAGCTTTCTCGGTTCCGGACATTGACGTCGATCCGTTCGCTGACTGCCGTATGGGCGCAGTGACGATCGGATGAGCGCACCTGGAGTGTCGGGTGCCGAACTGTCGCCGATGGGGCTTTGATGGAGACGAGACGATGAGCAAGAACGCGGCCTTGAAACAGACCAGGACCTATTTTGAAGACGGTGGTTTCGAGCGCGAGCTTGCGCGTCGCGTCGCCTACCGTTCAGTGAGCCTGGGCGATGCGAACGCGGACGAATTGCTCGCCTATCTCCAGGAGGCGATTCAGCCAGACCTCGAAGCCATGGGGTTCGTCTGCCGCTATCTCGAAAACCCCGTGGCTGGCGGTGCGCCGTTTCTGCTGGCCGATCGCACGGAGTCACCCGATGCGCTGACCATGCTGACCTATGGGCACGGTGACGTGGTACCCGGTTACGACGATCAATGGGCACCTGGGCTTTCCCCTTGGCTGCTCACGCAGCGCGACGGCGCATGGTACGGGCGCGGCGTGGCGGACAACAAGGGACAGCACACCATCAACATGGCCGCCCTGCGCGAAGTCATCGTGGCTCGGGGCGGACAGCTCGGCTTCAATGTCAAGGTGCTGTTGGAACTCGGCGAGGAGCGCAGTTCGCCGGGGCTGCGGCAGGTCTGCACGCAGCATCGCGATGCGCTTCGCGCGGATGTGTTCATCGCCTCCGACGGTCCTCGCGTGAGCAAGGATCAACCGACCCTGTTCCTGGGTTCTCGTGGCCACGTTCTTTTTGAACTGGAATGCGCTCCCCGCGAGGGAGGCCTGCATTCCGGGAACTGGGGAGGGATCATGAAGAACCCGGCGGTGGTTCTTGCCAACGCCATCGCGTCCTTGGTGGATGGGCGTGGCCGGATCACCGTTGCGGGCTTGCTGCCGCCACCCATACCGGAGCCTGTGCGCGAAGCCTTGTCGCTGCTCGTGGTCGACAGCCGGAGCTTGGGCAGGACCATCGATGAAAACTGGGGAGAGCCGGGGATGACGGCGGCGGAGCGCCTGCTGGGGTGGAACACCCTGGAGGTCCTGACCTTGCACGCCGGAAATCCGGCCAAGCCCGCCAACGCCATTCCTCCTTCTGCCCGGGCGCATTGCCAGCTGCGCTTCGTGGTCGGAACGGCTTGGGAACGTGTCGAGTCCATCGTGCGCCAGCACCTGGATGAGGCCGGTTTCGAGGATGTCCAGGTACGGATGCAACGAGGCTCGCCAGCCACGCGATTGGATCCCGCCAGCCCTTGGGTGAGCTGGGCCAAACACGCGATCGGGATGGTGACCGGCACCTCCCCCGCCGTGGTGCCCAATCTCGGAGGGACGGTGCCGAACGACGCCTTCTCGAAAATCCTCGGGCTGCCTACCGTATGGATCCCGCATTCCTATCCGGGCTGTCGCCAGCACGCGCCCGACGAGCACCTGCCCTTGTCGGTGGTGCGAGAGGGGTTGGCGATGATGGTCTCCGTGTTCTGGGAGTTGGGGGAGGCGGGCGCCCGCACGGCGTCACGGCAACACCGCGCGACGCAGCAATGCGCAGACGCCGGGACTCTTCCAGCTCGAACGGCGGGCATGCCACCCAGGAACTGACCCGAGCGGGCCAGGCAACAAAAAAGCCCCAGTAGCTGGGCAGCTACTGGGGCCATAGTTTGGCGGAGCAGGCGGGATTCGAACCCGCGGAGGGCTATTAACCCTCACACGCTTTCCAGGCGTGCGACTTAAACCGCTCATCCACCGCTCCGAGCCTTCGATTATAGCAGTCGCTCAGGTCGGATTCGAGGGTTTGCCGGCCTGAACCATGCGCATGGCCGAGGCGATGAGTGCTGCCGTTTCGGTCATGTTGCTCGGCACGATCAGCGTGGTCTTGGAATCGGCCGCGACCTTGCCATAGGCATCCACGGCGCGTTCGGCCACCTTGAGTTGAACAGCCTGCGCGCCGCCGGGCTTCTCGATGGCCGCTGCCACGCGCTCGATGGCGTCTGCCGTCGCGGTCGCCACCGCGGTGATGGCGGCTGCCTCGCCCTGGGCGTTGTTGATCTGGGCCTGCTTTTCACCTTCGGAGCGGGCGATGAAGGCCTCGCGCTCGCCGGTGGCGATGTTGATCTGCTCCTGGCGGCGGCCTTCGGAGGCGGCGATCAGTGCGCGCTTGCCGCGCTCGGCGGTGATCTGCGCCTGCATGGCCAGCAGGATTTCCTTCGGCGGCGTCAGGTCCTTGATTTCGTAGCGCAGCACCTTCACGCCCCAGTTGAGTGCAGCTTCGTCGATGGCGRCCACCACCTGGGCGTTGATGACGTCGCGCTCCTCGAAGGTCTTGTCGAGCTCGAGCTTGCCGATCACGCTGCGCAGGGAGGTTTGCGCAAGCTGGGTCACGGCCACGATGTAGTTCGACGAGCCGTAGCTCGCGCGCATCGGGTCGGTCACCTGGAAGTAGAGGATGCCGTCGACTTGCAGCTGCGTGTTGTCGCGCGTGATGCAGATCTGGCTCGGCACGTCGAGCGGGATTTCCTTCAGGCTGTGCTTGTAGGCCACCCGGTCGATGAACGGGATCAGGAAGTTGGGGCCGGGCGTCATGGTGCCGTGGTACTTGCCGAGGCGCTCGCGCACCCAGGCGTTCTGCTGCGGCACGAACTTGACCGACTGGCTGATGAAGATGATCGCTATGACCAGGATGATGAGGGGGACCGAGAATTCCATGGTGCTCTTCCTTTTTTCCGAGATTTCGAGTTCTGTGCGCTGACTACTTACTGGATCTTGTCGACGACGAGGCGGCTGCCGACCACCTCCACCACCCGGTGCTCGCCGGTGCTGGGCGCATGGCCTGCGCGCTGGACCACCGTCCACTGGGCGCCGCGGTAGCGCACGGTGGCGGTGCCGTCGGGGTTCCATGCCTCGACGTGCACGCTTTCGCCGATGTCGAGGTTCACGTCGCGGTTGGTGCCGGCTTGCGCCGCCCGCGGGCGCTTGCGCTGGATCGAATACCAGGCCAGCACGGCACCCACGCCGATGACGGCCGCCACGATCAATTGGGTGACGGTGCCGAAACCCAGGTGCGCCGAGATGGCGGCAGCCGCGAAGCCGGCGGCCAGCAGGAGAAGGTAGACCGTGCCCGAGAGCAACTCGACCACGATGGCGGCCCCCGCTATCAGCCACCAGATGGTGGAATTCGCCATGACAACTCCTCTTTTTTGCTTGTTCGATGCGCGCCATTCTGAGGCATATCGCGCCATGCGCTTGTCCAGCGTAGGGGTACTGGCACCGGTGCGGCGGCTCTTGTTGCCATCGCTGGAATGTCTTGCAACAGGCTGACCAAATCCTTCATCTGAATTCCGTACACTTCGCGCCTCATTGCCTGTCCGGAGCCCCGCTCATGAAATTCCGCTTCCCCATCGTCATCATCGACGAGGACTTCCGCTCCGAAAACACCTCGGGCCTCGGCATTCGCGCGCTCGCGCAGGCCTTCGAAAGCGAGGGCTTCGAGGTCCTGGGCGTCACGAGCTATGGCGACCTGAGCCAGTTCGCCCAGCAGCAAAGCCGCGCCAGCGCCTTCATCCTGTCGATCGACGACGAGGAGTTCACCGTCGGCCCCGATCTCGATCCGGCCGTGCTGAACCTGCGCACCTTCATCGGCGAGGTGCGGCGCAAGAACGCGGACGTGCCCATCTATATCTACGGCGAAACCAAGACCGCGCGCCACATCCCGAACGACATCCTGCGCGAGCTGCACGGCTTCATCCACATGTTCGAGGACACGCCCGAGTTCGTGGCGCGCCACATCATCCGCGAAGCCAAGAGCTATCTCGAAGGGGTGCAGCCGCCGTTCTTCAGGGCCCTGATCGACTACGCGGAAGACGGCTCGTACTCCTGGCACTGCCCAGGCCACTCGGGCGGCGTCGCGTTCCTCAAGAGTCCGGTGGGCCGGATGTTCCACCAGTTCTTCGGCGAGAACATGCTGCGCGCCGACGTCTGCAATGCCGTGGAAGAACTGGGCCAGCTGCTCGACCACACCGGTCCGGTGGCGGCCAGCGAGCGCAATGCGGCGCGCATCTTCAATGCCGACCACTGCTTCTTCGTGACCAACGGCACCAGCACCAGCAACAAGATGGTGTGGCACCACACGGTGGCGCCCGACGACGTGGTGGTGGTCGACCGCAACTGCCACAAGTCGATCCTGCACGCGATCATCATGACCGGCGCGATTCCGGTGTTCATGAAGCCCACGCGCAACCACTTCGGCATCATCGGCCCGATCCCGAAGAGCGAGTTCGAGCAGAGCGCCATCAAGGCCAAGATCAAGGCCAACCCGCTGCTCGCCGACGTGGACCCCAACAAGGTCAAGCCGCGCGTGATGACGCTCACGCAGTCGACCTACGACGGCGTGATCTACAACACCGAGACCATCAAGACCATGCTCGACGGCTACGTCGACACGCTGCACTTCGATGAAGCCTGGCTGCCGCATGCCGCCTTTCACCCGTTCTACGGCGCCTACCACGCGATGGGCAAGCGCCGCGTGCGGCCCAAGGATTCGCTGGTGTTCGCCACGCAGTCCACGCACAAGCTGCTCGCCGGCATCAGCCAGGCCAGCCACGTGCTGGTGCAGGACTCGCAGAATCGCGCGCTCGACCGGGACCTGTTCAACGAGGCCTACCTGATGCACTCGTCCACGAGCCCGCAGTACGCGATCATCGCGAGCTGCGACGTGGCCGCCGCGATGATGGAGCCGCCCGGCGGCACCGCGCTGGTGGAGGAGAGCATCCTCGAAGCGCTCGACTTCCGCCGCGCCATGCGCAAGGTCGAGGAAGAGTTCGGCAAGGACGAGTGGTGGTTCAAGGTCTGGGGCCCCGAGAAGCTCGTCGACGAAGGCATCGGCCGCGCCGACGACTGGATCATGAAGGGCGAGAAGGACGGCCAATCTTCCAAGCGCGGCAAGAACAAGAACTCGCCGCGCAACTGGCACGGCTTCGGCGACCTCGCCGACGGCTTCAACATGCTCGACCCGATCAAGTCGACCATCGTGACGCCGGGCCTCGATCTCGAAGGCAACTTTGCCGAGACCGGCATTCCCG
>NZ_JBFUHN010000126.1:0-13490 GCF_056402375.1 Variovorax sp. P4_B10
CAGCCAGCTGGGTCCGCGCCTTTGAAGCCGAGTGCCTGAAGATCCAGTTCCTCGACGAAGGCGTCGACCACTCGCACCGGGTTGTCTTCGCCGATATAGTCATCAAGACATTCCGGCAACAGCGCGACCTGCTGTCGGTCTTCGCCTTCGATGAATCGCTTCATGGGCACCTCGCTTGGAACGGGTGCACCGATTTTATTTTTTGACGGGCGGGACTGGAAGTCTTTTCACACAGCCTCGGCCGACAGCCGGCACACTCTAATCCAACTCCACTTCCTGCCCGGCGGACAGTTTCGGCAAGTCGTTGGCGGTTGCTAGGACGAACGTGAAAACCGCCAAGTCCGGTGTCCCATCAGGCGCGATTGCACGCGGTTGAGAAAGTGACCGCTTGATCGGGACTCCACCGAGGTGGGGTGTTTCTGAAAGAGAAAATTCGCCCTGGTCGAGCTAGCCTTTGAGATATCCGGTCACAAGGCGCGCGCCCTCATCGATGAGCGCTTCCATTCGATCGTCGGTCATCACTTTGGAATGGTGCAGCACCGCGTTATGCGTCAACGCCTCGATGGTGGTGACACATACAAATGATGCAAGCTCGAGGTCATCGACGCCGAGTTCGTCCCGAGCTCCTTCGAGATAGGCCCTGAACAGACTGAAATTTTCACGACTGAAGGTTTCCAGCTTCTCGAGCTTTCCCACGCGCGGGATCTGCTCGGCGAGCACTCGATGCAGTTGTGGATCGAGGCGATGCGCTTCTACCGCGATCGCGACGAATCTGCGCATGGCCTCTTCCAGCGACTGGGTCGAGACCTGCGTCAACTCGCTCCGGACCGTTTGCATGATCTGCTGCTGGTGACGCTCGATCACGGCGGCGACGAGTGCCTCCTTGCTGGGGAAATATTGATAGAGCGAGCCGATGCTCACCCCCGCAACTTCCGCGATGCGGTTGGTGCTCGCTTTGCTGAAGCCGTCCTTGACCAGAATGCGAGCAGTTGCCTCGATCAGGTTGTCGACAGTCGCGCGCGATCGCTCCTGAGTCGCGATTTTTCTGGGCTTGGTGACCGGTTTTTTTGCCATTTTTTGATGCCGTCAATGCGAGTAGCAAAAGCGAATGGTCGCTCATATTCTAGGCAGACGCGGAAAGGCAGCGCAACACCTTGCATGTGAGGCCCCTAGCGCGCAAATACCCCAGGAGACCCATGACATGGACGACACATTGCAGCACCTCTTCAGATACAAAGCTTGGGCGAACGACCAGCTGTTGACGGCACTTTCCCGGCTTGGCGACAACTCCCCAATCACCGCATTGGCCATCAAGGCCTTGAGCCACACGTATGTGGTCGACCGCATATTCGCCGCGCACATCAGACGAGAAGCTCACGCGTACCCATCGGCCAACTTGAGTGAGATGCCAACGCTTGAAGCTCTAGCCGCCGATCTCAGAAGAAGCGATCAGGAATACATCGACTATGCATCGACGCTCGATCCTGCCCGCTTGACCGAACGAATCGATTTCGCGTTCACTGACGGCGCACCGGGGCGTATGTCTCGCGGGGAAATGCTCATGCATGTTGTCACGCACGGAGCAGGTCATCGTGGACAGATCAGCGCAGTGATGCTGCTCAATTCAGTTCCGCCGGCCAAGGATGGCTTCACGACGTATCTGCACGAGGCGGAAGCGTCGACGAGGGGGCGGGTTGCCGCTTGAACGCAGTTGCGCAGCGCAGGGCGTGCCAGCAGGTGAGTCGATGTCCGCTGTGGCTACTTTGCCGAAGAACCGGACCTTCAAGCACTCGGTTTCAAGGACGTGGACCCCGCCGCCACCGGCCGGCCGCCGCCCCCCCGCAGTGCTGCTCAGGCTTCAAGGACAGGCGGTCGTTCAATCAGGCTGGCCAGGATGTCCTCGAACAGGGCGTTGCCGTCACCGCCCGTGACGTGCTTCCACTGCACATGCTGGGTCACCCGCTGGCGGTGGCGCAGGGTCTCCAGCCACACTTCGCGCAACGGCGTCTTGCAGGTCAACGCCAGCACCAGCAGGGCCATCTGCTGGGGCAGGTAGAACAGGCCATGCACTCCGCTCTCACCAGCCTTGAGCACGTTGCTCAACTGGTCGACCGACAGCATGATCTTTCCCAGTTCCGCCATGTTCTTGGGCGCGTTCTGAAAGTACATGCCCTGCTCGGCGCACCAGGCGGCCAGGGCCTGGGCGTGCCCCTGCAGATCGCTCTCGCTGCGCAGCGTGTTGTCGGCCAGCCGCGGATCGCGCCGTCCATGGAAGTCGCCGAGCATGCGCTCGTGCTCCGGCGTGAACAGGGGCCGGATGCGGCCGCGCAGCTCCGGTCCGCCGATCTCGTCGAGCCGCTCCAGCCAGGCCTCGCGCACGGCGGGCAACCACCAGCGCACCGTGAAATGCACGTACTGGCGGTCATGCTCGGGCTGCACCTGGATGGAGAACGCCTGCACCGTGGGCCCGTAAGCGCGTTGTACCAGCCGCGCGTGCTCCCAGTGGGGATGGGGCTGGACCTCGAAGCCCAAAGGCGCCAGCTTGTCCATCAGCGCGCCGCACAGCACGTCCAGCGTATAGGGCGTCTTCGTCGTGTCGAAGCCCGCTGCGGCCGCAGCGCGCGGCTCGGCCCGGGGCGTCCGTTCGGCAAAGGGCTCGGCACTGCCATCGTCGAAGATCACCTGTCGGTCCAGCCGGTACAGCGCCCCGCCCTGCGGCTCCAGCATCTGCAGCCCGGCATCGGCCGCCACATGGCCCAGGGTGGAGAGCACCGTGTCGTCCAGCGCATCCACCTCCACGCCCAGGTTGAGCGGCGAACTGTCCACGGGCTCCAGGGGCAAGCCTTCGGTCCAGATCAGGGGTTGGTCCACGCCGTTGGCACGGGCCGCCAGCGGGAAATGGCACTGCACCTCGCGCAAGAATTGCTCGAACATGGCAGCCACCCGGGGGCTGACCGGTTGATCGCGGTTGCATGCAGCCAGGGCACTGCGCACGTCGGTGGCGGTAATGCGGTCGAAGATCTGGATGATGAAGCTCATGGCATGGGGCAACGGATGGAGGCGCGCCAAGGGGAGTGAATGCGCCGTAGCGGCACGACACGCCGGCGGCATGATACGGCTCCACCGCGACGGCCTTGGGGCATGGGCGGGCTCAGATGCGTTGTTGTGACCTCGAACCTTCGATCTCCGAGAGTGATGTCGCTGGTCATGGGCGGTTGGATGCGACTGGAGGCATCCTGCGAAGGCCTGGCTGCCAGGCCCGGGCGGGCTTGCCTGCCGGTCGCCGTCGGGTGAGCGCGAGGTTGGCCGTCATCATGGCCGCGACCAGCGTAACCAGCCACGAAAAATACACCCACAGCAAGAACATGGGGAGCGCCGCGAACGCCCCATACAGCGCCTTGTACGTTGGCACCTTGACGAGGTAGGTGGTGAAGCCGCGCTTGCCGAGTTCGAAAGCCACGCTGGCGATCAAGCCGCCCGCGAAGGCGTCGCGCAGCCGTACCTTGGTGTTCGGAACGAGGTAGAACATGCTCGTCAGTACGGTCACGCCCAGGATGAGCGGCCCGAGGTCGAGCACGAATGCGAGCGATGGTGGCAGCGCGCCGATCAGGCCCATGGAAATGCCCAGCAAATACGACGTGGCCCACAGGCTCAGGCCCAGAACGGGTGGACCGACGGCCAACATCAGCAGGTACAGGCCGACCCTCTTGAAGAACGGTCGATTCTTCCGGATCTTCCACATCTGGTTCAGCGCGTTCTCCACGGTGAGCAGCATCGCGATGGCTGTGCCCAGCAAGAAGAGCGAGCCGACCCAGGTCAGGCCGCTGGCATTGGCGGCGAACTGGTTCAGGTATTTCAGCACCGTGCGTGCGATGTCCACGGGAAGCAGCCTGCTCAGCAAGAACTCCTGAAGGGCATCCTTGAACCGCGCGAAGACCGGGAATCGCGTGAACAGCGCGAAGCTCGCTGCCAGCAAGGGAACGATGGACAGCAAGGTCGTGAACGCCAGACTTCCGGCGACTTGGGGCAAGCGCTCTTTCCGGGCGCGGTCGATGGTCAAGCGGGTCAGGGCAAACATGTATCGCTGAGGGAGGAGGAATCGAACGGTTTCGCGAGCGTAAGGACCGCTGCCGCTACAGGCGAACGACGTTGACGCGGGTGGCATGCGCGGCCACCATAGCGTATCGTCGCCAATGCCCAACCAGGCGGCGGACTCGTTGGAGCGACCAGGCCCGTTCCGGAACGGATGGTCAAGGCGCCGTTCAGAACTTTCAAGGAGATCTCATGGCTGAGAGCGACAAGGTGTTCGCGGGCTCGATCCCGAAGTTCTACGACACGCTGATGGTCCCCCTGATCTTCGAGGCCTATGCCACCGACATGGCGGAGCTTGTCGCGGCCTCCTCGCCCGGCTCGGTGCTCGAAACGGCGGCCGGCAGCGGCGTGGTCACGCGGGCGCTTGCGCCAAAACTCAGGCCCGATGCGCGCTACGTGGTGACCGACCTCAACCAACCCATGCTCGACTATGCCGCCACCCGGCAGGGGCCTGACAGCCGCATCGAATGGCAGCAGGCGGACGCGCTCGACCTGCCGTTCGAAGATGCCTCGTTCGACGTCGTTTGCTGCCAGTTCGGCGCGATGTTTTTCCCCAACCGGGTCGCCGGCTACGCCGAGGCGCGTCGCGTGCTGAGGCCCGGCGGGCGCTTTGTCTTCAATGTGTGGGACCGCATCGAAGAGAACGCCTTTGCCGACGAAGTGACCAACGCCGTCGCCGCGGTGTTTCCGCACGACCCTCCGCGATTCCTCGCCCGCACGCCGCACGGCTATCACGATGCCGCAGTGATCCGCGAGGAATTGAGCCGCGCAGGGTTCGCCACCATCGAGATCGAGACGCGCGAGAAGATGAGCCGCGCGCCCTCGGCACGCGACGTTGCCACCGCCTATTGCCAGGGAACGCCGCTGCGCAACGAGATCGAGGCGCGCGACGCCGGCTTGCTTCAACTCGCGACGGACCGCGCGACGGAGGCGATCGCCAGCCGCCATGGCGAAGGCCCGGTGGCCGGCAAGATTCAGGCGCATGTGATCGTGGCGGCGGGATAGCGAAGTCCCGGCGCAAGGCCGGAACTGGCCGGGGCGCGGCCGTCCAACCGCGGCCATGAAGACGGCAAAGGCAATCAGGCCCCGCGCTCCAGCGGCAGCCACAGAGCGAATTGCGTGCCTGCCGGCCCTGACTTCCAGGCGACCTTGCCATCGACGCTCCGGGCGCGGCGATGCTGGTTCTGCATGCCTCGCCCTCTGGCGCCGCCCAGCGCCTTTTCCACGTCGAAGCCCTGGCCGTTGTCCTCGATGGTCACTTGCACGCCTGAAGCGTCCGCCGTGGTGCCCACGCGGATCTCGGTGGCGCGGGTGTGGCGCAGGATATTGGCGATGCTCTCCTGGACGATGCGCAGGATGTGCAGTGCGCTGGACGGGTCGAGCCAGTCCAGCGCCGGGAGCTCCTGCACCTCCCACGACAACGCGATGCCGGTGCCCTCCAGGCGGGGCTCCAGCCGGAAGCGCAGCGTGGCCAGCAGCAGCAACAGGTCGTCCTCGAGCGGCTCCATCGAGTCGATGGTCAGCTTCAGGTCGTCGAGGCAATCCTTGAGGATCTGCGATACCTTGAGCTCGCTCACGCCGCCGCGTTCTACCGAGCGAATGGCGCTGATCAACGAAGAGCCCAGCCCGTCGTGCATGTCCTGCATCAGGCGCTGGCGTTCGTCGCTGATGGTCTGCCGCACCTCCACCTCGCGCAGCCGCCGGTGGCTGAGTTCGAGCTCGGCTTCGCGCGCCTGCAAGCGCTGCGCCAGGCTGGCGTTGACCTGCTCCACCTCACCGATGGCACCCACATAGCGGCGAAACATGATGTAGTCGAACATGAAGAACATCCCGATCAGGGCGTAAGGCTGCGTATAGAGCCCCTCGGGGCTGACCCAGTTGTGCTGCAGCGCCAGGTCGTAGGCGCTGCAGACGGCGCCCACGAAGAAGAAGCCCGCCATCAACCAGACCTCCTGCGAGCGGGTGCGCAAGGCACTGTGCAAGGCTTCGGCAAAGACCAGCACGGCCAGGGGAAGCAGCAGCACATACAGCAGCGGCGTCAGCAGAATCAGCTGGGGTATGGCCGTCGAGGCGCCGGGCAGGATGGCCAGGCTGCACAACAGCGTGACCGCCACCAGCGCACGAGACAAGCCCCGCACGGGCCGCAGGTGCAGGCGCTCCAGGAAGCTGTGGGCCAACACGATCAGCCACATCAGCGAGATGACCGCCAGCCATTCGAACCAGTCATCGCCGATCGGCAGGTAATTGCCGCCTACGTGGTAGTGCAGCATCCGCACAAAGGTGACGCTGGAGATCGCGAAGAACAGCAGGTACAGCGATTCCTTCCGGTGCCGCAGCCATACGGCGAACGAGAAGAGGCCCACGGCCAGAAACGCAGCGCCACCGGAAAAAGGTACCTGGGTCTGCAACACCTGCCGCACCTGGTAGCGCCACACCAGCGATTGCGCGCCCCCGATCCAGATACTGGAGACAGCGCTACCGCTGCTGCGCAGACGGTCGATCCGCACCAGCACGGAGGCCGGCGGCAACGCACCCGCCGCGCCATTCAGGCGCACAAGCAACGGATGGTTGTAGCCGTTGTGGACCCGGCTGCCCTCCGACTGGTAGAGCAACTTGCCGTCGGCGTAGATGGCGATTTGCCCGATGGTCTTCCAGCGCGGGATGTACAGATAGCGAGCTTCGGTCGTGGCCGGCAGCGCGCCCGATGCCAGCCGGTACCAGTCGGTCACGGTGGCGGTGGCGTCCAGGTGGGGCACTATTTCGCGCGCCGCAACATGCGGCAAGGGCACGCCGGCCCAGCCGCGGTCGGGCAATCCGGCATCACTCGCCAGCGCCGGCGGTGGCGTGAAGCCATGGCCGAACACCGACAGCAACTGCGCCTGTTCCAGCCGTATCGCCTGGTCTTCCGCCCTGGCGCAGGCTGCCACGCCCCACAGCACCAGCCAGCATGCCAGCCGCCAGAACCAGGTCATGGGTGGACTCAAGACTCCAACAGCCCCTGGCTGCGGGCTTCGTAAATCGCTTCTGCCTTGGACGTGACCTTGAGCTTGCTGTAGATGCGGCGCACGAAGGTGCGTACCGTGAAGTGCGACAGCTGCATCAGCCTCGCGATTTCTTGCGTGGTGAATCCCTTGGTGATGAAGTTCAGAACCTCTTTCTCGCGGGCAGACAGCAGGGAGGATGAATCCGCGGCTGGCTCCGGCGCATCCGCCTTGCTTGGGGCACCTTGCCGGAAGCGCGCCAGCACCTGGCGCGCAATGATCGGGCTGATCGGACTCCCGCCGCTCGCAAGGCTGCGGATTTCGTCGATCATTTTCGAGGGGGAGCTGTCTTTCAGCAGATAGCCCGCCGCGCCGGCTTCGATGGAGCGGATGACGTGCGTTTCGTCGCCGAAATTGGTGCTCACCATGATGTTGCAGCCCGGCCATTTCTGCACCGCCGCGCGGATCACGTCGATCCCCGAGCCATCCGGCAAGCCCAGGTCGACCAGCAGCACGTCGGCTGGCGGTCCTTGCAGCAAGGCAAGGCCTTCCTGGTGGGTACCGACCATTCCCGCCAGGCGCAGATCGGGCGCGGCCTGCACCACCTGGCGCAAGGCATCGCAAACGCCCGGATCGTCCTCCACGATCGCGACGCGAATGGGAGGCGGTTCAGGTTGGGCGTGCGCGAATTCCATCAGGGGCGTCATTGTGCGATGGATATTTTCGTGAGCGACACCTGTAGCGCATATGTTCTACAGACAGGGTCTGCCGGCGTTAATACCATTTGTTACGCAATCTTGGCACAGCCGCAATTCGAAGGCCGAGGCAATTTCTGCCTTGCAGCTGTACCCCTCTGTTCATTACCCAACCAAAGAAACGCCCTGCCGTGAACCACGCCTACCGCCTCGTCTGGAACGAAACCACCCGCCGTTACGTTCCCGCCCCCGAGACCGCCMRGGGACGCGGCAAGTCGGGCGCCCGCAGCGCCGTCGTGGCGATCCTGTGCGCCGCGTTGCTGGGCRGCAGCGCCTGGGCGGCGCCRGCRGGYGGCAGCGTGAGCGCCGGCAGCGGCAGCATCRGCCAGAGCGGCGCCACCACCACCATCACCCAGGGCAGCCAGAACCTGGCCATCAACTGGGCCAGCTTCGGCATCGCCGCCGGCGAGCGCGTCAACTTCGTGCAGCCCGGCGCCAGCGCCATTGCRCTSAACCGSGTCATCGGCCCGGAGTCCTCGGTSATCAACGGCAGCCTGAGCGCCAACGGCCAGGTGTGGATCCTCAACCCCAACGGCGTGCTGTTCGGCAACACGGCCAGCGTCAACGTCGGCGGCCTGGTGGCCTCCACCCTCTCCCTGAGCGATGCCGACTTCCTGGCCGGCAAGCGCAGCTTCAGCGCGAATGGAAGCCAGGGCACGGTGGTCAATCAGGGCAGCCTGAGCGGCGGCTACGTGGCCCTCTTGGGCAAGCAGGCCAGCAACAGCGGCACCATCACCACCGCCAACGGCACGGCGGCACTGGCCGCGGGCGACAAGGTCACGCTGGACTTCAGCGGCAGCCGGCTGCTGTCGGTGCAGGTGGACGAAGGCACCCTGAACGCCCTGGCCGAGAACAAGGGCCTGATCCGCGCCGACAACGGCACGGTGATCCTCACGGCCAGCGCCAAGGATGCGCTGCTGAACACGGTGGTCAACAACGAGGGCGTGATCGAAGCCAAGGGCATCGACGCCGCGGGCGGCACCATCCTGTTGTTGGGCGGCTTCAACGGCGGCACCGTCAAGGTGGCGGGCACGCTGGACGCCTCGGCCAGCGGGGCCCACGACGGCGGCTTCGTGGAGACCAGCGGCGCGCATGTGCAGGTGGCCGGCGGGGCCCGGATCAGCACCTTGTCCCAAAGCGGCAAGACCGGCACATGGCTGATCGACCCGACCGACTTCACCATTGCCGCCAGCGGCGGCGACATCACGGGCGCCACGCTGGGCACGCAACTGGCCAGCAACAACGTGACGATCGAATCGGCCAACGGCAGCACGGGCACCGGTGGCGACATCCACGTCAACGACGCCGTGAGCTGGGGCGCCGACACCACGCTCACGCTCAACGCGGCGAACAACATCAACGTCAATGCCGCCATCACGGCCACGGGGGCATCGGCCGGGCTGGCGCTCAACCACGGCGACTACGCCAGCACCGGCAGCGTGGCCAGCGGCACCGGCTACAACATCAAGGCCCCGATCACCCTGAGCGGCGCCAACGCCACGCTGGCCATCAATGGCACCAGCTACACGCTGATCCACAGCATGGCGCAGCTGGATGCGATCGACAGCACGGGCCTGGGCGGCAAGTACGCGCTGGCGCAGGACCTGGACGCCGGCGGGACAACCTACGGCAGTGCGCTGGTGGGCGGCAGCAGCAGCGCCTTCGCCGGCACCTTCGCCGGGCTGGGGCACACCATCAGCAATCTCACCATCAACGCCAGCGGCACCGAATACGTGGGCCTGTTCGGCCAGACCGCCACCGGCTCGATGGTCCGCGACATCGGGCTGGTGGGGGGCAGTGTTTCGGGCAGCTTCTACGTCGGTGCGCTGGTGGGCTGGTTGAACGGCAGCGCGGCCAACGTCTACAGCACGACCAGCGTCAGCGGCTCCGAGAATGTCGGCGGGCTGATCGGGGTCAACTGGGGCGGTGCCATCAGCGATGCCTATGCCACCGGCGCGGTGACAGGCAGCATCAACAACGTGGGCGGGCTGGTGGGCACCAACACAGGCAGTCTGGCCAACGTTTACGCGACCGGCAACGTCACGGGCGCGGGCTACGTTGGTGGGCTGGCGGGCAAGAGCATCTATGGCGGCAGCATCATCAGCAATGCCTACGCCAATGGCAGCGTCAGCGGCGACCACTACGTGGGTGGGCTGGTGGGCTGGAACGAGGGCAGCATCGAAAACGTCTATGCCACCGGCAGTGTCGGTGCAGGGAGCTACCACGCGGGCGGGCTGGTCGGTGTCAATTACTCCGGCAGCATCAGCAATGCCTATGCCACCGGTCAGGTCAGCGCCAGTTCCACACCGGGAGGGCTGGTTGGCTGGAACGGCGGCAACATCAGCAACAGCTACTGGGACAGCAGCAGCACCGGCCAGAGCGCCGCGACGGGATACAACGACGGGGGCTTCGGCGGCAGCATTACCAACGTCAGCGCGGTCGACGGCAGCAGCGCCTACAGCCACGCCAGCTATGCCAACCTGGGCACCTGGAACGAAACGGCCAGCGGCTCGGGCGTGTGGGTGGCCAACGACGGCAGCCACAACACCTGGGTGATGGTCGAGGGCAGCACCCGGCCCTTCCTCTACAGCGAACACAGCACCACCATCCGCAACGCCCACCAGCTGCAGCTGATGGCCGTGGACACCGGCGCCAGCTACACCCTGGCGCACGACATCAACGCCAGCGAGACCAGCGGCAGCAACGCCAGCGGCATGTGGAATACGGCCGGCTTTGCGTCGGTGGGCAACACATCGAGCGCCTTCACGGGCAGCCTGCTCGGCAACGGCCATGTAGTGAACGGTCTGACGATCAACCGCTCGTCCGACTTCCTGGGCCTGATCGGCTACGCCGACAACGCGACGCTGCAAGACATCGGCCTGGTGGGCGGCTCTGTCAGTGGCGGCACTGGCAATTACCACGTCGGCGCGCTGGTAGGCTGGCTCAACGGCGGCACCGTCAGCAACGCATACAGCACGGCCAGCGTCAGCGGCGGCGAAAACGTGGGCGGGCTGGTCGGGGTCAACTGGGGTGGCAGCATCAACGCCTCCTTCGCCAGCGGCGTGGTAACGGGCATCAACGTGAACGTGGGCGGGCTGGTGGGCACCAACACCGGCAGCATCAGCGGCTCGTACAGCAGCGGCAACGTCTCCGGCACAGCCAAGGTCGGTGGCCTGGCGGGCAAGAACATTGACGGCGGCTCGATCAGCGACGCCTATGCCACCGGCAACGTGAACGGCAACTACAACGTGGGGGGGCTGGTGGGCTCCAACGAATCCGGCAGCACCATCGACAACGCAAACGCCACGGGCAATGTCAGCGGCGACAACTACGTCGGCGGACTGGTGGGCTCCAACTACGGCAGCAACATCAGCAACGCCTACGCGACCGGCAGCGTGAGTGGCAGCGAGAGAGTCGGCGGCCTGGTTGGCTCCAGCGAATACGGCAGCACCATCGACAACGCAAACGCCACGGGTGGTGTCAGCGGCGGCGACTACGTCGGTGGACTGGTGGGCTATAACGAAGGCAGCAGCATCACCAACGTCGTTGCCACGGGCGACACGAGCGGTGTCAACGCCATTGGCGGACTGGTGGGTTCGAACCGCAGCGGCCATGTCAGCAACGTCCATGCCACCGGCAACGTCCACGGCGAGGGTTACGACATCGGCGGACTGGTCGGCTCGAACTACTTCGGCGGCTACATCAGCAGCGCCTATGCGACCGGCAATGTCAGTGGCGGTGCGAACAGCGATTCCGTGGGCGGACTGGTGGGCGCCGATTACTTCGGTGGCGATATCAGCAACGTCTACGCCACGGGCAATGTCAGCGGCAACATCAATGTCGGCGGTCTGATGGGCTGGACCTACCAGGGCAGCCTCAGCGATGCCTACGCCACCGGCAGCGTGAGCGGCAACGACGTGGTGGGCGGCCTGATCGGCTATGCGGAGAGCGCCTCCATCAGCAACACCTACAGCAACGGTGCGGTGAGCGGCGCCTCCAATGCCGGCGGCCTGCTGGGTTCCATGGGACCCGACGTCACCATCGCCAGCAGCTACTGGAACACAACCACCAGCGGCCAGAGCAGTTCCGCCGGTGGCACCGGGCTGACCAGTGCGCAAATGATGCAAGCCAGCAGCTTCAGCGGCTGGGACCTGGCCACCAGCGGCGGCAGCGCTTCGGTCTGGCGCATCTACGAAGGCTTTACCGCGCCGCTGCTGCGCAGCTTCATGACCGCCACGACGGTGGCCGTGGACAGCCGCAGCGGCACCTACAACGGCACCGACCAGTCCGGCGGCACGACCTACACCGCCGACGCCGGCGTGGACACCAGCCTGATCGGCGTGGGCAATGCCGGCTACGTCAACGCCGGCAGCCACAGCCTGGGCGCCACCCTGTACTCCAGCCAGCAGGGCTACGACATCAGCTACACGGCGGGCACGCTGACCATCGCCAAGGCCGCGCTGACCATCGGCACCACCGATGTCAGCAAGACCTACGACGGCAGCACCACGGCCAGCGGCACGGCCGTCGTCACCGGCGGCACGCTGTATGGCACCGACAGCCTCAGCGGAGGCAGCTTCGCCTACACCGACAAGAACGCCGGCACCGGCAAGACCGTGACCGCCAGCGGCGTGACGGTGAACGACGGCAACAGCGGCGGCAACTACGACGTCAGCTATGTCGACAACACGGGCGGCATCATCACGGCCGCCGCACTGACGGTTACCGCCAACAACGACAGCCGCACCGCCAACGGCAGCGCCTACAGCGGTGGCAATGGGGTCAGCTACAGCGGCTTCGTCGCCGGCGAGAGCAGCAGCGTGCTCGGCGGCAGCCTGGTCTACGGCGGCACCTCGCAAGGGGCCACCACAGCCGGCAGCTACAGCATTGCTGCCAGTGGCCTGAGCGCGAGCAACTACACCCTGAGCTACGTGGATGGCACCTTGGTGATTGGCGCGGTGCCCGTGGTACCTGCCGTGCCTGCAACGCCGGTGGCGCCCGCAACGCCCACGACGCCCACGACGTCGGCAACGCCCGCCGCCATGCCCAACGCCAATGCACCGTTGACCCAAGTGCTGCAAGCCCTGCAGGCCACCCCGCCGGGCTCGGACCTGCAATTGCCCGCGCGCCTCTCCACGCCGGACGATGAAACCCGATTGCTCGCTGGCACCGGAACGCTGCTGCATGTCCAGGACTGCGGTGTCCGACTGACCGCTGGTCAACGCTGCGACTGAGCCTGCAACCTTTTCATATTTCCGGTCATTCCGAAGAGCACGTCTCCATGTACTTTCCATCTCTCGCGGCACGAGCACCTCGCCTGCCCCTCAGCCTGCTTTCTGCCGCCCTGGCTCTGGTTTCCACCATCGCCGTCGGCCAGGTCCGCACGCCCACCCCGGATGCCGGCCAGATCCTGCAGGAACCCCGCGCTCCGCAGCCCCTCCCCAGCACCGGGGCTCCGGCCCTGGCCATCGACAAACCCGGCGCCGGCAGTGTGGCCGAAGGCGGTGCCCAGGTCCGCGTGGCGGCCATCCACTTCAGCGGCAACACCGCCTTCAGCAGCGCCGCCCTGCAAAGCCTGCTGGCCGACGCCATCGGCAAGGAACAGACCTTTGCCGACCTCAGCCGCCTGGCCGCACGCGTGACGCGGCACTATCGCGAAGCC
>NZ_JBFUHN010000127.1:0-12955 GCF_056402375.1 Variovorax sp. P4_B10
GCCCCGTGTAGCGGTGCAGCAGCGACTGGAAGCCCGCGAGCAGCACGATGAAGAGCGTTGCGCCGTGGGTGTCCGCCACGCCGCGCAGCTTGCCGAGCAGGCCGGCCGGCAGCTCGAAGGCATGGCGCGCGGCGCTGTAGCCGGCCTGCGCCTTGCGCGGATGGTCGGTGCGCAAGTCGAGCACCGCGTGCGCGTCGCCGAGCTGCGCGCGCCACCAGGCCAGCTGCCGCTCGCCTTCGCCGGCGGCAAGCCACTCGCGCTGCCAGAGTGCGTAGTCGGCGTAGTCGATGCGCGACGCGGGCAGGCGCCCGGGCTTTCCGCCCAGGTGCGCGGCGTAGCCCGCGGCCAGCTCGTCGATCAGCAACTGCATCGAAGCGCCGTCGGAAATGATGTGGTGCATCACCACGGCGAGCACATGGGTGTCGTCGGCGGTGCGGATCAGCGCGGCGCGCAACAGCGGGCCCTGCGTCAGGTCGAAGGGCTCGGCCTTGAGGCGGCGGGTTTCTTCCGCCAGTTGCTCGTCGCGGCCGCCGCGCAAGTCGATCAGCGCCAGCGGCAGCGTGCCGGCGGGCTTGATCCACTGTTCCGCGTTGCCGTCGGCGGCTGCGCTGAACACCGTGCGCAGCGATTCGTGGCGCATGACGAGGTCGTCGAGCGCAGCGCGCAAGGCATCGGTGTTCAACGCCCCGGAGAGGCGAAGCGCGCCGCTCACATGGTAGGCCGCGCTTCGGGGATCGATCTGCCAGAGGAACCACTGGCGCTCCTGCGCATGCGAGAGCGGCATCGGCAACAGCCGGCGCTCCGCCGACAGCACGGGGATCGGCGCGCGCTGCAGTCGCGAACCCTGCGCCTGCAGTTGCCGGATGGCCGCTGCACATGCCTGCAGGCGCGGCTGCTCGAACAGCATCCGCGTCGGGAAGTCGATCTGCCAATGCGCCGAGATGCGCGCGGCCGCCTGCGTCGCCGTGAGGGAACTGCCGCCGCGGTTGAAGAAGTGGGCGTCGCGTGCCAGCGGACGATCGTCGCCCTGCTTCCAGACCTCGCGCCAGATCGCGGCGATGGCCTGCTCGACTTCGTCCAGTGGCGTCTCGAACGCCGCTTCGCTCGGGCCGCCCCGCACGAAAGCGCCGTACTGGTAGATCGCATACGCATCGGCGCTGCCGTCGATCCAGCCCGCACGGCAAGCACTGCGCTGCAGCTTGCCGCTCGTGGTCTTCGGCAGGCCGCCGGGGTTGAGCAGGAGCACGACCGACAGCGGCTCGCCGAACACCTCGCCGACGGCGGCGCCGAGCGCATCGACCAGCACCTGCGGCGGCACCAGCTTCTGCATGCTGCGTGACACTTCGGCAGCGACGCCGATGCCCTCGCCGCCCGCCCCCTGCACGGCGAAGACCGCGACACGGCTCTTGCGCACCGCGTCGACCTCGGCCTCGATGAGCCGCTCGACGTCCTGCGGATAGATGTTGTGGCCGCGAACGATGATGAGGTCCTTGATCCGGCCGGTGACGTAGAGCTGGCCTTCGTGCATGAAGCCGAGGTCGCCGGTTCGCAGCCAGCGCTGGCCGTCGCGCTCGACGAAGGTTTCGCGGGTTTCGCGCGCCTTGCCCCAGTAGCCGAGGCAGATGCTCGGGCCGCTGGTCCAGATCTCGCCGATCTTCCCGGGTGCCGCGGCCGTCAGCGACCCGGCATCGACGATCTCGACGCGATGGCCCGGCGCCGCCACGCCGCAGCCGACCAGCATCGTGCCTTCGTCGGCCAACGTGCCGGCGCCGGCAGCCAGGTCGTCGGCGGAGAAAGTGTTGACCACCATGCCGTCGCCGCGCATGCCGCCGGTGACGAACAGGGTCCCCTCGGCCAGGCCGTAGCAGGGATAGGCCGTGCGCGGGTCGAAGCCCGCGGGGCCGAAGCGCGCGATGAATTCGGTTTCGGTGTCTGCGCGCACCGGCTCCGCGCCCGTGTAGGCCACGCGCCAGCTCGACAGGTCGAGCTGCGCGAGCCGCGCATCGTTGACGCGCTCGAGGCAGAGGCGGAAGGCGAAGTCGGGTCCGCCGCTGTGGGTGGCGCGATGGCGCGAGATCAGCTCGAGCCAGCGCACCGGGCGCTCGAGGAAGTAGCCCGGCGAGGTGAGCACCAGCGGAATGCCGTTGTAGAGCGGCAGCAGCATCCCGCCGATCAGGCCCATGTCGTGATAGAGCGGCGCCCAGCAGACGAACTTGTCGTCGGGCCAGACGCCCATGCTGTGCGTCATGGCCTCTTCGTTGGCCACCAGGTTGCCGTGCGACACCATCACGCCCTTGGGCGCGGAGGTCGACCCCGAGGTGTATTGCAGAAATGCGATGTCGTCGTCGGCGGGCTCGAAGGGTGTCCACGCATCGGCCAGCGATGCATCCACCGCATCGACGGCGATGATCTCCGCGTCGCCGAACTGGCCGGGGCCCGCGCTCATCGCGCGCGACAGCGCGGCGGAGGTGAGCACGCAGCGCGCCTGCGAATCGACGGCAATGCCGGTGAGCCGCGCCAGGTGCTGCGGCCGCATGGACTCGGGCGGGAACACCGGCACCGCGATCACGCCGCTGTAGAAGCAGGCCAGCATGCACACCACGTAGTGGTCGTTGTTGTCGAGCATGATGAGGGCGCGCTCGCCCTTGGCAAACTGCTGCTGGAGCCGCGCCGCAAGTGCGCGCACGCGGCGCTCGAAGACGCCGTAGCTGATCGGGTCTTCGCTGTATTCGCCGTTCACCGTGCCGGCCACGGTGAGCCAAATGTCGTCGGGGCGCGTGCGTGCCAGCGTGCGCAAATGCGCCACGAAATTCTTCGGCGGCGGGTTTGCCTTTTGCGGCATTTCACTCATGTCGATTCCTTTGCGCGCCAGGCGAGGGCGGCGGCATAGCCGGCTGGCGCCGCGAGCGCCATGGCTTGAAAATTTGTCCACTCGGGAACGGCGAATTCGAGGGCGAAGCGCCCGTCCGCGCCGGGATCGCCGGGATGGATGCCGATGGATTTCAGGTGTTCGGCCACGCCGACGCCGATGGCCTTCAGCACCGCTTCCTTGCCGACCCAGCGGCTGTAGAGGGCTTGCAGCCGATCGCCGGCATCGCGCACCTCGCGGCATTCGCGCTCGGTGAAGGCCAGCGAGAAGATGGCTTCGGCATCGACGTTGTCCTTGCACTCTTCGATGTCGATGCCCACCTCGCTCACGATTCGCGCATCGCCCAGGACGATGAGCGCATGGGCGCCCGAGTGGGAGAGGTTGAACAGCAGCGCGTCGCCGGCAACGTCGAGAAAGGGCTTGCCGTGCGGGCTCGATGCGAGCGGCACGTCGGCAGGCTCGCAGCCCACGCGCTGCGCGAGCAGGCTGCGGAGGGCGGCGCGCGTCGCGGTGAAGCGCACGCGGTCGGCGGTCCTTGCAAACCTGTCGGCCTTTGCGCGCTCGGCCGGCGTCAGCACCTGCCGCGCTGCCGTGGCCTCGGTGCTCAGATCGAAGTCGAGGCGGTAAACCTCGATGCCCGTGGGCAACGGGTCAGGCCAGGGCGTGGGATGCATGGCGATTTCCTGCAATGACCTGGCCGAGGCGCTGCGCGAGCGCGGCCAGGAAAGCTGTTTCTTGCTGACGGATGAAGAAGTGGCCGCCATCGAACCAGTCGAGCGAATGGACACCGCCCGCTTCGACCGACCACGCGTGGATGCGCGCCGCATCGATGTCGTCCTCGCGGCCGGCGAAGACGTGCACCGGCATCGGCAGCGGCGCTTCGCCGGGATAGCGAAAGCCTTCGCAGACCCGATAGTCGGCGCCGAGCACGTCGAGGGTGATGCGCATCAACTCCGCGCTTGCAAACACTTCTTCCGGCGTTCCGCCCTGCTTGCGCAGGTCGGCAATGAGCGAGGCGTCGTCGGTCTTGTCCGCGAAGCGCGCGGGATCACGCTGCGAGGGCGCGGAACTGCCGGAGGCAAGCAGCGCAAGCGGCAATGCCCGCCCCATCGAGCGCAGCCGGCGCGTCATGCCGTAGGCCAGCAACGCGCCCATGCTGTGGCCGAAGATCGCGAAGTTGCCGCGCAGGGCCTCGGCCTGCTCCGCGCAGATCCGCGCGACCAGCGCATCGAAGTCTTCGACCAGCGGCTCGGCCAGCCGGCTGCCGCGGCCGGGCAGCTCCACCGGCACGATGCGGATCCAGCGCGGCAGCAGCCGGCGCCAGCGCAGGTACATCGTGGCGCTGGCACCCGCGCACGGCAGGCACAGCAGCGAGACGCTCGCCTCCATGCGCGTCAGCCGGCCGCGGTTTCGGTTGTCGGCTGTTGTTCCTGCTGCGCCATCCATTCGCGCAGCGACCGGGGGCGCATGTCGGTCCAGGTCTGTTCGACATAGGCGAGCGCGGTCTTCTTGTCGCCCTGGATGCCGTCGACCGCGGTCCAGCCCTTCGGAACGGCCTTCCAGTGGGGCCAGATGGAATACTGGTCTTCGTGGTTGACCAGAACAATGAAGGTCTCGTCTTCGCGATCGAAGCAGCTCGTCGACATGGGTACGTCCTTATGCGGTTGAACAGAAAAAGCGAGCCGACGACCCGGTGGGCCATCTCTTCGCTCCTGATCAACAAGACGTTTCAGGACGGGATCTGTTCACTCCGTGGAAGAAGGCGGGACCAGGCCGGCCAGCAACCACAGCCGGGCTGCCTTGTCGTAGGCCTTGCGATGCGCAGGATCGGCAAGAAGCCAGGCCGTCATCTCGGCGCGTGCGGCCGCATCGAAGCTCTCGCGGTCGTGCTCGCGCTGCACCCACTGCCATGCGGCGTTCCAGAGGGGATCGTCCTGTTCTTGTGTCATGCGTGAAGTGTGTGGCATTGCGCGGCAGCACAATGCATCGGCGCTAAGGCTTTTACCTTACACCAAAGCTGCGCCCGCTCAGGGCTCAGTCGTCATCGAGCAGACGGCCGCATGCCTTGATGGCCTGTGCGGCCTCGGCGATCAGGCCATTCACCAAGCCGAGCGCGCACCCCAGGCGCAGCGCGATCTCGCGCTGCGTGAGACCCTCGAGCCGGTAGAGCTCGAACACCAGGCGCGTGCGCGGGGGCAGCCCTGCCAGCACCCTGTCGATCGCGTGGATCGCCTGGCGCTCGCGCATCAGGCGGTCCGGCGAAGGCGGGCCGGCGACATCCAGCGCTTCGACATCGACATCGAAAGTGCGGTAGTTGGCCTCGACGGTGTGACGGCGGCAGGCGTCGAGCGCGACATTGCGCACGACCTGGCAGCAATAGCCGATCGGCCGGTCGGCCTTGCGCACGCACGGGCCGTCGGCGATCTTGAGGTAGGCGTCCTGCACGACATCGTCGGCGAGGTCCGCGGTGCGGACGATTCGCCGCGCCACGCGCAGGAGCTGTGGGCGGTTCGCGATGAAGACCTCCGCGAGCGTGGGCTCGGCAAGGTGCAACGCCATGTCGATCGGCTCTCCCATCATGCGAGGCGGGGCGCAGACCGCCCGGAAGAACGTCGGCGAAGGTGCAGACACATGAACATGAAGGCGGTACTCCTGAGGTGTTCAATACAAATGAGAATTATTACTACTTGTGAATACAAAAAAGCCCCAAATCCCAGCCCCTTCATGCTCCATGCCCAGTAGACGTTTGAGAACGCCAAAGCGAGACAGCGCGGCTGCGGAATTCGGGGCATCTAAAATTCCGCCCCTTTCCCCGATCCCTCCCTCATGAACATCGTCGTCAACGAAGAACTCAAAGCCTATATCGATCCATTGACTCCGGAGGAACACGAGGCGCTGGAACGCAGCATCCTCACCGAGGGCTGCCGCGATGCGCTGGTGCTGTGGGGCGACGTGCTGGTGGACGGCCACAACCGCTACGGCATCTGCCAGAAGCATGACCTGCCGTTCCAGACGGTGCAGAACACGCGCTTCAAGACGATCGAGGACGTGCACCTCTGGATGATCGACCAGCACCTCGGCCGCCGCAGCATCTCGGACTACCTGCGCGGCGTGCTGGCGCTCCGAAAGAAGGACATCGTCGACGAGCGCCGCTCCCGCGCGCTGGCCGAAACGCCTGCGCCGGACGACGCCCCTTTCGACGTCGACACGCCCGCCACCGAATCGGCCTCCGACAACGCCCCTGCCCTGCCCCCGCCCGCGCCAATGAACAGCCGCGAATCGATCGCCAAGGCCGCGCGCCTGAGCAGCAACCAGGTCGTGATGATCGAGAAGATCCAGAAGCAGGCGGCGCCCGAACTGGTGGCGGCCGTGAAGTCGGGTGTGATCTCGATCAACACGGCTGCGGCCGTGGCCAGCCTGCCCGCCGAAGAACAGGTCACGGCGGCGAACGCAGGCAAGGACGAACTCAAGCAAGCCGCCAAGCGCGTTCGCGAGGCCAAGCGCAAGCCGCGCGAGGAGTCTCCCGAATCCGAGTCGGACGAACAGGCCGCCAAGCCCGATGCGGTTCAACTGCTGGAACAGCGCGTGGCCGAGCTGACGGCCGAGAACGAGGCCCTGCGCCGGCAAGTCGCAGAGTTGCAGGCGCAGTTGGCGAACTGACGGCGGGGCGCAGCGGCCCCGCGCGCCTTTTACTTACAGCTGGATCTCGGTGATCTTCGCGCCTTGCAGCGACACGCCGGCTTCAAGACCCACATTGGTCATCACGAAGCCCACCACCGGCTGCTGGATCGTGTTGGTGTCGATGCTGCCATTGGCGCCGATGGTCGCGAGGGCCACCGTGGCATCCGCGCCAGCAGTCCAGCCCTTGCTGCTGCGGAACTTGTCGAGCGCGGCCTGCGTGGTGAACACGTAGACGACCGCCTTCGACTGCGCGCCGGCCTGGAAGCCGAGCGAACCCGAGGTGGTGCTGTAGTACGACTGCGTGCGGCCGTTGACGCGCAGCGCGCCCCGGCCGTATTGGGCACCGACGCCCATGCTGGCCCCGACCACGGCCGGGAACACGAGCACGCCGCTCGACTTGCCGACCAGTTCGCGCGACCCCTTCACGGAGTCGTACAGCTTGGACAGCGAGGCATCGACCTGCGCGTCGATGGACGTGCGCGAGGAAGCACTGCTGGCCTGATCCTGCGGCCGCGTCGTGGTGCACCCGACAAAGGCGAGGCTGCACGCCGCAACGACGGAAGAGAGCGCAAGCGTGCGGAAGTTCAGGTTCATGGTGTTCATGACAGATTCCTTTGCAAAGTACGAAGAAGCCTCTGCCTGTCGCGGCAGATCGGAACATGCTAAGTCCGCCAAAACACGGTAAATCCGACTTGGGAAAACGGCCTACGCGAAGTCACGCCATCCGGGAAGCTCACTCGGCGCCAGCCCCGGCGCTCGCCGCAAGCCCCAGCACATCGTCCGCGCTCCACTGGTCATCTGCATGGGTGCCGTACCTGGACGCAACGACCTTTCCGCCCCCGTCGACGAGGAAGTCCGCGGGCAGCCCCGTGATTCCGTTCTCGGCCTTCCTGTAGAAGCGGCGCGACGCCAGGATCCAGCGAAGCCCGCTCCAGAACACGCCCGGGTGCAGCAGCGCGAACACCGAGGTTTCGACGCCGAACTGCCGGTAGTGCTTCTTGCGCCGGTCGGCCACGCAATCGAACGGAAGCCGGGCCTGGTACTCGCGCATCTCTTCCTCGGAAGAATGGAAGAACACCACCTGACGAATGCCGGCCGCCTGGACCTCCGCATGCCGCCGCGCCAGCGTCAGCAGGTGAAAGTTGCAGACCGGGCAGCCGGCGAACCGCCGGAACTGCAGGTGAACGAATCGCACCGAAGGATCCGGAACGGTGACCGACCGACCGTGAATGGTGTGCAGCGCGACCGGCGGGACGGTGTCTCCGGGCATGAGCTTCATKATGCGACTCCTCTTCGTTAACGTACAGTGTACGCATTCGACTATACTGTCGCCCTCGAAACGCAGTCAAGGGGAACGATGGGCCGCCCTGCCAAACTCACGCGCCAGCAGCTGCAAGCCGCAGCCCTTGCCATCGTCGACGCGCACGGTCTTTCCGGCCTGTCGATGCGCGCCCTTGCCGGCGCCCTCGGCACCGGGGTCATGACGCTCTACAACTACGTCTCGCAGCGAGAGGAGCTCGACGTCCTGGTGGTGGAGGCCGTCATTGCCGAGGCACGGTGGTCGCTCAAGGGCGACGAAGCCTGGGAACAGTCGCTCCAGACCATTGCATTCGCGCTGTGGCATGCGGTTCGCGCGCACCCGCATGCGATTCCGCTCATCCTCACGCGCCGCAGCCGTTCGCCGGCCATGCTCGATGCCGCTGAAGCGATGCTCCAGGCCCTGGCGCGAAGCGGCCGATCGGGGCAGGCGCTGCTCGTGGCCTTCCGGGCCGTCTCGGCGCTCATCATGGGGGCCGCGCAAGCCGACCTCGCCGGTCCGCTCACGCTGCAAGCCGGCGAATCCGCGGCGGACACGATTGCGCGCTTCCAGTCGCTTCCGAGCGAACGGTTCCCGCTGCTGATCGACATCGCCACGGCCGCCACGACCAGCGATGCGGAAAGCGAGTTCCGAGCGGGGCTGGCCCTCTTGATCGAGGGGCTGCATTCGCCCCGGCGCATGTAGACTGATTCGATGCCCCCCGAAGCCTCACCCGCCCGCGTGTTCCTGCGCTGAGCGACCTGCATGCGACCCGACCTCGATTCCCTCGCGCTCTTCCTGAGCGCCCTCGAATCCGGCAGCCTGTCGAAGGCCGCGGAAGAACACCACCTCGTGCTGTCGGCCGCGAGCCGGCGCATCCGCATGCTCGAGAGCGAGTTCGGCGTTCCGCTCTTCCAGCGCACCTCCAAGGGCGTCACCGTGACCGGCGCGGGCGAATCGCTCGCCGTCCATGCCCGGCTCATCCTGCGCGATGTCGACCGGATGCGGGCCGACCTCTCGGACTACGCGCAAGGCGCAACGGGGCGCGTGAGGCTGCAGGCAAATGCATCGGCCATGGGCCAGTTCCTCCCTGACGATGTAGCCAGCTTCCGCAGGAGCTATCCGGAGATCCGCGTCGATGTGGAAGAGCACCGCAGCGTCTGGATCGTGCAGGCAATTCGCGACGGGCATGCCGACGTCGGCGTGATCACCGGCGAGACGGCCGATTCGAGCCTCAATTTCATCCCCTACCGCACGGACAGGCTGGTGGCCATCGTCCACCGCAAGCACCCATACCGCAACCGCGAGGTGTCGTTCGCGGAGCTGCTCGATTTCGATTTCGTGGGACTGGAGAGCGACTCGGCCATCGCGCGAACCATCGAAGATGCGGCGCTCGCCGCGCGCAAGGTGCTGCGCCTGCGCGTCAAGGTCAAGAGCTTCGAGGCGGTTTGCCGGATGATCGAGGCCGGCATGGGCGTGGGCATCCTGCCCGAGGGCGCGGCGGCCACCTACCGCAAGGAGATGGGCCTGCGTTTCCTGAACCTGTCGGACGCCTGGGCGTCGCGCCGCATGTACATCTGCACGCGGCAGGAGACGCTGACCTTTCCGCAGCGCCGCCTGGTCGATCACCTGCTCTCGCGCTACGTGCCTTAGAGGCCGTCCATCTGGGGGCTCGTTGGACGCTGCTGTTCGGGGCGCGCTCACGCCGACGGGGTACCTTGCTCCGCGAATGTCCCCCGGGGGCTGCGCCCCCTCCTCCTTTATTTCGCTGCGCAAGGCACCCCATCGACGTGAGCGTTCAGAGCCGCTGCGGACTGACACGGCACGGGGCTCACGAGGTCCGCGCGCGGCGCATTGCGGAAGCTGCATTTGTTGGCGGTCGCCGGGACTTCGTGCCGCATGGAACGGCTACTACGCTGGGTTCTTCTCTAAAGTGGATGCCCCTGTCACCCGATACCCCAACAAGGGAAGAAGAAAGGCGCAACACACCCAGCCACCGAGATGTTTGAAGGCTGCTTGCCTCGCGGCATGTTGTCGGTGCGAAAGCAGCGATGCAGATGCGAGGTACCAAAAGGCGACGGCCGGGGTGTTACGAGTACCCCAGCCGTCTAACCAAGTTCGTGCAATCACCTTGGAAGGAACGCACAAAAATGGCTACCAAGACTATAGCCCGGCCTCGCACGCCGGTAGCTTCCGAAGACAACGCCCCAGATCCGGCGGATCTTCTCGAAAACACCCTCTCTCAGCTCGAAGCTCTCCTGTGGGTCTGTCACGGGGAAGACATCGACTGGTGCAGCGGTGACGGGCCTCGACAACTGGACAACCTGCTTTGGCTTGCGGCTGAACTCGCTCGCAAGGCTGGAGAACTGTTTCAGGTGAGCGAGAAGGCGCGACGCGGAGCGCCTGAGACCGGCAGTTAGCGACTGGTCTGCGGACTGCGTGTTTCGCGGCCCGCCTGGCGAACGGGTTCTTTCGGGTACGACGGCTGAAGCCTTCGTGATGGAGGGAATTCGGCTCGGTTGAGGTTGCTTGTGGGGTAGGCCTCGAAGGCAGCTATGCGCTCCATGCTGATCGTCGACAGACAATGCGAGCATCCGCTTTGCAGGGCGGATTCAACCGGTCGCTGCAACACACTAACCACCGCGTAGGCGGAAGGAGTGTTGCAGCGACCGGTTGAATCCGCCAGCGGAAGCGGACTGTCGTTGGCCGAGGCTAGACTTTCGGGTTCGGCCAGAAGCAGTCATCCCATTAGAGCGCCCAGTAAGGAAGCAGCCGTGACCGACATCGCCCATCTAAGGCAGCACTATGAACGTTTGGAGACCGAGGAATTGTTGTGCTTGCAGCCGCAGAATCTGACCGAGGACGCGTGGCAAATCCTTCAATCGGAGATTGAGAAGAGGCGCATGGACCCTTGGGAGGCCAAGCACTTTGGGGCGATTGGGCACGATCGTTTCAAGACCGACATGAGCCAACTCGGAAGAAAAACACCTCCGCCAGGGCAGCCATTTGCATGGTTGAAGTGGAAACCTTCTCACGATCAGCACATGGGCCAAAGGCAAGGAAGCGTAATTCCAAACGACCTGCRCAAACTCCAAGAATCCTGCACAGGCTTGAAGCTCCTTCTTCCCTCGAGCTTCTTGTTGCTCATGGAATCGCCGCAGCTTTGGACGAGATTCCGAAGCATGAACGACGGGTTCTTCGAGGTGAAAAAACCGCCCATCAGATGCCCCGTGAGCAATGGATATTTGATCCCGTTCATCTCCGACCAGCAGTATTGCCACTTCTATTTTCTCCACCTTGCACCTGGTCGAACGGAGCATGAAGTCGTATGGGCTGATGATCATTACCACGGCGCCCTGTACGCAGACGAGAAGGTGTTTGAGAGCGACTACAGGAGTCAGTTCGACCCCACCGATATTCAACTGTGCAATCAGGATTTCGAGAGATTCATGTACTGCCACCTTGAAGATCACGAAAAATTCTTCGAGTCATCACAGTTCTTGGCTGGCGATTGATTGAAAGGTTTTTAGACACTAGGTGGCTGAAATGCCAGCAACCGCCCTCGGCCAGAACCGGCCGCTCGCCGACGCCGACCAATTTGCTTTCAAACGGGCATTCGCAATCGATATCCGTCTTGAACATGAAGATGAACAGCTCTTTGTCACTGCCACGCACCTTGCTGGAACGGATACTTCCCGGTGCAACCCTTCAGCCCGATTCGATTCTTGAAGCCGCGGAGCGCGAAGGCCTCACATACAAGTTCCTCACCATCGCAGATTGGGGGGAAACAGGGGCGCGGTATGGAAAGACCGACTTGTTCGATTTGATATTCGCCGGAAAGCCTCTCCCGCCGGGTGAGGTCATCGTGATCACCGACGAGAGTTTTATCAGCGGCGAACTGCTTTGCTGCCCGGCCCAAGAACTGCGTCAAAGGGTGGACCTTTCGTCTCAGTTCATGTTCGATGGAGACGTGGTATTCATGTGGCCTCAGATTTCCGGCCTCACCGTCTTTCATCATGAGGGCGGCTTCGCCCACATTGATTGGTGACCCCGAACGGGACGCGATCACCGGAAGGCAGAATGCGGCCAAGAGCGGAAATTCATCACGGGCATCCAATTTTCTTAGGGAGTGCCATGCAGACGTCTTCTCCTTGGCTACAGTTGGCGATCCTTTCGAACCAAATGCATCAGTGAAAGATCTAGCATGAGAGAGCAGATGTTTTTGTCGGGCATCTCAGTCCTCGGAATCTGCATCGTGCTTTTCTTGGTGCTCGTGAGCTACTTCATCAGGCGGGTTGCGCCGGAGGACCCCGCCGTTTCTGTCAAGCGGCAGCTGGACGCTGCCTCGGTCGTGGGTTCAGTCCTGGACGCGTACAAGAGAACGGGCCGCAAGCCTTTGTCGACATGCCCATTGTGTCAGCAGCCCATTGAGCTAAGGGCCAAGACTTCTGAACGCTTGGTTCGACTAAGCTGTTTCTGTGGAGCGTGCAACGGCACGTATCACGTAGCCGACTCCAAGCTAGCGCAGTAGTTCAAGCGCAGTTCATACTTCGGCCAGAACCGGACGTTCGTGAACGCTGTGCAATGCGCGATGCCGATGGGCCACATCTGGACGGGTGCAGCAGCAGGACATTCCAACCCATCAAAATGATTGAAGATAACTACCATAAAGAAGAGCAGACCTTTGCCATCTTCGCCTTACCGGAAGACTACGCATATCACATCGGGCAAGTGGCAAGTATTGGATCGGACGGTTTGAGAGTTGTGCGCAGACAGCTCTCGATCAAGAGCCCCTACAGGCTCGAAGTCGTTCCTGCCACAAGCATTTCTCGAGCGGAGTACGACTGTGGGTTGGCACCGATGCGAATAGTGGCGGGCGTACTTGTGCTCGTCCTTTTGGTTGGCATTTTCTATTATCTGGGGGTCTACTGGGATCGTCTTGAGCCTGGCACCACTGTCCGATACGGTTTGCTTGCGCTTGCYGGCATCTATGGTGTGAAGTGGGCTTTCATGTCGCGCCGCCACCAACTCACATTTCACCTGCGTGACGGCGGTCGAGTTCGTTGGCGCTCTCGCTCTGGTGACTTCAAATACAAGGCACCAGTGGC
>NZ_JBFUHN010000128.1:0-12515 GCF_056402375.1 Variovorax sp. P4_B10
GATAGCGCTGCTGGTTGTAGTAGTTCCGCTCGTCGGCATTGCGGCCGATCTGGTTCCCGATGATGCCGCCGATGGCTGCACCACCCACCGTGCTGGCCGTGTTCCCGCCGATGGCATTGCCCACCAGCGCACCGCCCACCGCGCCTACACCCGTACCGAGGTTCTGGTTGGGGCCGCTCGCGCAACCTGCGATCGTCATGACCGAGGTGGCTGCAGCTGCGGCGATCCAGAGACGTTTATTCATGATGTCCACCTTTCGAGGAGTGATGGTTCATCATCGTCAAAGGCACTGCCGGCCCTGTAGGAGCCTGCCGCGCCTGCCTGTGCGGTGTGACGGGCCGCCCTGCGTGGGACAGCAGGCGTGCTTTGGCTTTACAAAACTCCGTGTGCGGGCGTCAGAGCTGCCGGCTGCGCGCCAATGGCGGGTTCTGCGCGAAGTAGCGCTGGATGCCGCGCATGAGCGCATCGGCCAGGCTCTCCTGGTAGTCGACGCGGCGCAGGTTGGCTTCTTCCTCGGGGTTGCTGATGAAGGCCGTTTCCACCAGCACGCTCGGAATGTCCGGCGCCTTCAGCACCGCGAAGCCGGCCTGTTCGACCTCGCCTTTGTGCAGTCGCGCACCGATGCCCCTGATTTCGCCGAGCATTGCGCCGCCGAGCTTCAGGCTGTCGTTGATCTGCGCCGTCGTGCTCATGTCAAGCAGCGCGCGCTGCACCTGCACTTCGTGGTTGCCGACGTTGACGCCACCGACCTTGTCGGCATCGTTCTCCTTGTTGGCGAGCCAGCGCGCCGCGCTGCTCGACGCGCCGCTCTGGCTCAGCGCGAAGACGCTGGCGCCACGCGCGGCTGGCGTGGTGAACGCGTCGGCATGGATGCTCACGAACAGGTCGGCCTGCACGCGCCGTGCCTTCTGCACGCGCACGCCCAGCGGCACGAAGAAGTCGGCATCCCGCGTGAGAAAGGCGCGCATCGGGTTGCCGTTGACGCTGCCGGCGTTGATGCGGTCGCGCAACCGGAATGCGACCTGCAGCACGATGTCTTTTTCGCGTGTGCCGCTGGGGCCGGTGGCACCCGGGTCTTCGCCGCCGTGCCCTGGGTCGAGCGCCACGATGATGATGCGGTCGGTACGGCTCGCCGTCGCGCCACCGCGTGCGGCGGCAGCGACGGGGGGTGAAACGGGCCTGACGGGCGCGGTGCCCACCACGGGCGGCAGCGGTGGCGGTGCCACGAGCACGGGTGGCGCGGGAGGCCGGTCGGCACCCGCCACGACGGGCGGCGCAGGCGCTGCCGGGCCGGGACGCATCGACTGCTGCGCCATGAGCTCGCCCAGCGGATCGCCCGCAGGCAATGCGGGGCGCGCCGGGGCAGGTGCGGCACCTGCTGGGGGCGCAGCGGGTACGGAAGGCGCAATGCCCGCCACCGCCGGGCCGTTGCTGGGCGCGCTGCCGGGCTTGGGCGCATCGCGCAGCCGCTCGGCAATCAGCGCCTCCATCGGATCGATGGCCTGCTCGGGGTACAGGTCGAGCACCAGCCGGTGCTTGTAGGCGGCCACGGGCGCCAGCGAGAACACCTGCGGCCGCACCGTCTGCTTCAGGTCGAACACGATGCGCACGACAGTCGGCGCGTTCTGCCCGACGCGCAGGCCGTTGATGTAGGGGTCGCCGGGCTTGATCTTGCCGACCAGTTCGCGCAGCTCGGTGTTGAGCTCGATGCCCTCGATGTCGACCGCCAGCCGCGGCGGGCTGCCCACCACGAGCTGCTGCGAACTGAGCCGCGCATCGGATTCGATGGTCACCCGGGTGTAGTCGGCGGCGGGCCAGACGCGCACGGCGAGGATGGTGGCGCCGCGTGCAATCTGGTGCACGCCGAGCATCAGCGCGATGCTGCCGCCCTGCAGCAGCACGCGCCGTTTCAGGCCGGCCGCCTTCATGCGGCGATGCGCGCCAGCAGATCGCTGCCGCGAGGGGTGTTCGCGAGGAGGGTCACGCTGCGTGTGTCGTCTGTCATTGCTTCTATTTTAATAGCTAGGTCGGCAAGTGGAGTGCGGCCCGCGGCGTTTTCCGGCCATTCGGCCAGCTTGAGGCCGGGGCCCGCGAAGATGTCGCGGAAGCCGGCGTCGTCCCATTCGCGCGGATCGGCGAAGCGATAGAAGTCGAAATGGAAGATCGCGAGCCCGTCGGGCGTTTCGTGGGGCTCGACCACTGCATAGGTGGGGCTCTTGATGCGGCCTGCGATGCCGAGCGCGCGCAGCAGGTGTCGCACGAAAGTGGTCTTGCCGGCGCCCAGGTCGCCCTGCAGCGCGATGAAGGCATCGCGCAATGCGGGCGAGGCCGCGAGCGAACGCGCCAGGGCGTCGGTGTCGGCTTCGCTGCACCAGCGCAGGATGCGGGTGTTCTTGGGCGTTTCTACAATCGGCAAGTGATCGTCAGCCATCCACTCGTTGTTCGTATTCAGGCTTTGGCCCGGGAACTCGGATTCTCCCAAATCGGAATCGCGGGCGTCGATTTATCGAGCGCCGAGGACGGTCTGATGCAATGGCTGGCCCATGGGTTCCATGGAGAAATGCAATACATGGCAACGCACGGCACGCGCCGCGCGCGTCCCGCGGAGCTGGTGCCGGGCACGGTGAGCGTGATCACCGCGCGCATGGACTACCTGCCGCGCGACACCTCGCCCGACTGGCAGGCCATCGAGTTCGACCGCCTCAGGCGGCCCGGCGAGGCCATCGTGTCGGTCTATGCGCGGGGCCGCGACTATCACAAGGTGGTGCGCGGCCGCCTCGCGAAGCTGGCCGAGCAGATCGCCGAAGAAGTCGGCCCCTTCGGCCATCGCGCGTTCACCGATTCGGCGCCGGTGCTGGAGGCCGAGCTGGCGTCGCGCAGCGGGCAGGGCTGGCGCGGCAAGCACACGCTGGTGCTGGACCGCGATGCGGGGTCGATGTTCTTCCTCGGCGAGATCTATGTCGACATGGCGCTGCCCGAGAGCGAGCCGGTCACCGCGCATTGCGGCAGCTGCAGCGCCTGCATCGACGTGTGCCCGACAAAGGCCATCATCGCGCCGCAGCGGCTGGACGCGCGGCGCTGCATCTCCTACCTGACCATCGAGCACGGTGGGCCGATTCCGCCGGAGCTGCGGCCCCTGATGGGCAACCGCATCTACGGCTGCGACGACTGCCAGCTGATCTGCCCCTGGAACAAGTTCGCGAAGAAGAGCGAACTGCCGGACTTCGATGCGCGCGAAGGGCTCACGGGGCGCACGCTGGCCGAGCTTTTTGCGTGGAGCGAAGAAGACTTCCTGCGGCGCACCGAGGGCAGCCCGATACGGCGCATCGGGCACGAGCGCTGGCTGCGCAACATCGCCGTGGCGCTGGGCAATGCGGTGAGGGCGGGCGAGAGCGGTGCGCGGGAAGCGCTGGCGACACGCGCGGACCATCCGAGCGAACTCGTGCGCGAGCATGTCGCATGGGGCCTGGCGCAGCAGGCGGCGAAGCCGCGTCTTTAAGCGGGCAGGATCTCGCGTACGCGCTCCCAGGGGCGGCACATCAGCGTGCCACGCGGCGAGACGACGATGGGGCGCTGCAGCAGGATCGGGTTCTCGACGATGAAGTCGAACAACTGGTCGTCGGTCCACTTCGGATCGGCCAGCTTCAGTTCTTCATAGGGCGCTTCTTTCGTGCGCAGCAGGTCGCGCGCGCCCATGCCCATGGCCTTCGACAGTTCGCGCAGCTTCTTCTTCGAGGGCGGCGTCTCCAGGTACAGGACGATCTCGGGCTCCACACCGCTCTCGCGGATCAAGCCCAGCACATTGCGCGAGGTGCTGCAGTTGGGCTTGTGGAAGATGGTCATCGGGTAGGCGGTGGTCGGGGTGCGTGCAGTCATGGCGTCGATTATGGGAAGAACAGGCCTCAGCTTTTCTGGACCGAGGTGTCCATCGTGAAGGGAAAGCGCGCCGCCCAGAAGTCGGCCAGCCGAGGATCGGCATCCACCCGCCGCACCACCCGGGCCATGCGTGGCGCCACGCGGTAGAAGCGCCTGCGCTGCGGCGTCCAGCGCGACATCACGGTCACGTACAGGTCGAGCATGCTGAGCTTCTCGCCGAGCAGGTAGGGGGCGGGTTCGTCGATCTGCGTGTCCATCAGTTGCCAGCAGTGCGCAATGCGCTCGGCCGTGCGTTCGAGCATCACGGCCTGCGCCGCGGGATCGGGCGCGAGGCGCGTGGGATCGTCGCGCACCCAGAAGAGCGAATAGATGGCGGCCGGCAGATAGACCATCCAGCGCAGGTAGCGCGCGCGCAGCGGATCGTCCGGCGCGGGGCAGAGCCCGGCTTCCGGATAGCGGTCGCCGAGCCAGATCAGGATGGCCGCGCTCTCGGTCATCACTTCGCCCGAAGGCAGCACGAGCGCGGGCACCTGGCGCATCGGGTTGATGCCCGCCACGCGTTCGCGCTCGGACTCGCCCTCCCAGGGGGCCATGTCGACGGTTTCGATCTGCGCGCCGATCAGCGTCAGCGCCGCATGGACCGGCGTGGCGCCCGAGCCGGGCGCCCCATAGAGGGTGTAGCGGTCGTTGGAGGCAGAGGATGCAGAAGCCATCCGCCCAGATTACTGCAGCCGCGTGCCTGTTGTCACGCAGCCAGCAGCGCGTCGACCTTCTTCAGGCCTTCGAGCGTCTTGAAGCAGGCCTCGGCCACTTCGGTGCCCTTGACCGCGAAATGGCGGTGGAAGTACTTGCGGTGCTCCACATGCTCGTGGAAGTGGTGCGGCGTGAGCACGGCCGAAAAGATCGGCACGTCGGTCTCGAGCTGCAGCGACATCAGCGTGCTGACCACGGTGTTCGCGACGAATTCGTGGCGGTAGATGCCGCCATCCACCACCAGCGCACAGCCGATGATGGCCGCGTACTTGCCCGAGTTGGCGAGGCGCTTGGCATGCAGCGGAATCTCGAAGGCGCCCGGCACGTCGAAGATGTCGATGATGTCGCGCGACACGCCGAGGCGGTCCATCTCGGCCAGGAACGCATCGCGCGCCTGGTGGACGATGTCGGAATGCCACTGCGCCTCGACGAAAGCGATGCGCTCGCCGCGCGGTGCATCCGACGCGGCAATGGCGGAGAGGGGAAGGTCGTTGATCTGACTCATGGTGTGCCTCTGAAAAGCAGGTTTCCTGAATCAGGGCGCACGAAACCGCAAGCCAGACCGCGCGCTCATTGCAAAGCGCGCGGGCCGACCCGCATTTCGCGCTCTCTTTCATCCGGACTGTGACCGTCGGCTTCGGAATCGCACCGAAATCTGCTGACCCTGGGGCTTGTTGCAAGCACCAGGCGCTCGCGGGCTTGTGCGGCCTTTTACGCCGCCATCACCGCCGGTGGGGAATTGCACCCCGCCCTGAGAACGCTTGCCCCGGCTTGCGCCGGAGCGAGGTGGATTCTAGGCAAGACCGCAAACACCTGCTGTCACCCAGGAGCCAAAGCCCCTCGGCGCGCCGAGGTGAGGCGTTCAGCGCCCGGCGAGGAACAGCGTCATGTGCTGGAGTTCGTCGTCGAGGGCCGCGCGAAACGGCGCATCGCGCGGCTTCTTGTCGACATAGCCAAAGCCCGGCTGCACCCTGCCCCCGGGCGCGGTCACGTTGGCCCAGCCGATCACGCGGTCGTGCCACAGCAACGGCAGCGCGTAGTAGCCGAATTGGCGCTTCGGTGCCGGCGTGTAGGCCTCGAACTTGTACGTCCAGCCCCACAGCAACTCGAAGCGGCGGCGGTCCCACACGACCGGATCGAAGGGCGCGAGCAGGCGCACCGCGTCGTCGGGTGCATGGCGCTTCGAGGCCGGGTTCTCGCCGGCAGGCCAATACCAGGTGGTGCCGTCGATGCGGCAACTGGCGAGTTCTTCGCGGGCCAGGCGCAGGGCCGCCTGCGTTTGCGCGGAGAGGTGCGGCGCGCCGTAGCCGAGCAGGCGGACGAGGTAGGTCAGGCTTGCCGCTGGCAGCGGCGCGTATTTGCGCACCACCAGTTCGATCAGCGCGGCGGCGCGCTGCGCGCGGCCGGCGGGGCTGTCGTCGGCGGGCTGGTGCGTCACGGCCTCATAGACGCGCGTGCCGCTGTCGCGCCGCACCACGCGCAGCATGCCGCGGTAGTGCATGCCGTCGAGCAGGTGCGTGGTCGCGTTGCTCGAACCGCCCCAGTAGTTCTTGACGCGGCCGTGGGCGAAGTGCTGCTCGACCTGGCGCGGATGCACCGGGCCGTGCTCGCGCACATAGGCCAGCACGTCGGCGGCCTTGCGCCGCGTGTCGGCATCCCATGCACGCTTGGCTTCGCGCGGATGCATCAGCGCCAGGTGTTCGCGAGGCAGGAAGCCGTAGTTGACGAGGCAGTCCTCCTCGATGGCGAGGCGGGTGTAGCGGCTTTCCAGGTCGCCGGCGCGGTAGTCCTTCACGCGATGGCGCAGCGTGAGGTCTTGGGCGCGGGCCGGTGCGCGGATCGGGTCGGCCTGCACGAAGCCGAGCTGGCGGATCGCACCCGGCAGGGTTGTGGGCTTGAAGAGGGTGCGCGCCACCGCATAGCGGCGCAGGTCGTCGAGGGTCGGGTCAGCCATGGGGCGAATTGCAGCACAAGCGGCTGCCTCTCGCTTCGCGAGGATCGATTGCCCTATGCCTCGTGCTTTGTTCGGGGGCGGCGCTCACGCCGACGGTGTGCTCTGCTCCGCGAATGTCCCCCGGCGCGGCCTAGGGCCGCAGGCCTCCTCCTTTATTTCGCTGCGCAGAGCACACCATCGGCGTGATCGTTCAGAGCACTGGTTGATCGGCCGCAAACCCACAGCGTGCCCTGTGCACGCGCCCTGAACAACAGCGCCCCGAATGCACCCCCGAGAAAAAGCGACCCGCAACTGAACCGTGCTGAAGTTAGACCGCCTGTTTATGCCGCTCGATACACATGTCGAGTGTCTCGCTGCCGGCCCGCTGCCACCAGTCGAGGCTCGAGAAGATCTCGACCTCGCTGAAGCCTGCGAAACCGGCGTCCTCGACCCAGCCGCGAATCTTCTTCAGCTCGACCACGCCGTCACCCATCATCCCGCGGTCGCTCAGCAGGTCGCGCGTGGGCGTGAGCCAGTCGCAGACGTGGTACGCCAGCAGCCGCTCACGGCCGGCGCGGGCGATCTGCTGCTGCAGCTTCGGGTCCCACCACACGTGGTAGATGTCGAGCGCCACGCCGAGCATGCCGGTCTTGCCCGCGTCGAGTTCGTCGCAGATGTCGAGCGCATGCTCGAGCGTGTTGATGCAGGCGCGGTYGGCGGCCTGCATCGGATGCAGCGGTTCGATGKCGAGCGGCATGCCGACTTCGCGGGCGTATTCGAGCGATGCGGCGATGCCGTCGCGCACCTCGCCGCGCGCACGGGCGATGTCCTTGTACGCGGGCTTGCCTTCGAGCGCGCCGGGCAATGCGCCGACAACCAGCACGAGGCAGGGTGCGTCCAGCGTCTTGGCTTCATCGATGGCGCGGCGGTTGTCGTCGAGCGCAGCCTTCAGGCCTGCCGCGTCGGCGGCGGGGAAGAAGCCGCCACGGCAGTAGCCCGAGAGGCCGATGCCGTGGGCTTTCAGCTGCTTCGCTACCTTGTCGAGCCCGACGGCGGCGACCTGGTCGCGCCAGGGGCTGATCGCGCGGATGCCGCGCTCGGCACACTGGTCGATGATGCGATCGAGCGGCGCCTCGGCGCCCAACTGCTTGCGGATGGTCGCGGTGTTGATCGACAGCCAGTCGTGGTTCTGCGAGAAGTCGCGCATGGGTTGCTTCAACCTTCCACGCCGTGCAGGGCAAGCAGCGTCTTCATGCGTTGAACCGCCAGTTCCGGCTGCTCCAGCAGATTGGCCGCATCGGCCAGGCGGAACAGTTCGGCAAAGTGCTGCAGCGAGCGCGTGCTTTGCTGGCCGCCCACCATCGTGAAGTGCTTCTGGTGGCCATTGAGCCAGGCCATGAACACCACGCCGGTTTTGTAGAAGCGCGTGGGCGCCGCGAAGATGTGGCGCGACAGCGGGACCGTGGGGCCGAGGATGGCGTGGAACTTCTCGGTGTTGCCCTGGGCCAGCGCGCCCAACGCGGCGCTGGCTGCAGGGGCGATAGCGTCGAAGATGCCGAGCAGCGCATCGCTCTTGCCGTGCGTCGGTTCACTGCCGAAGCCATCGCCTGCGATCAGCTCGGCGTAGTTGAAGTCATCGCCGGTGTACATGCGCACGCCTGCCGGCAGCCGCCGGCGCATCGAGATCTCCTTGTCCTTGTCGAGCAGCGAGATCTTGATGCCATCGACCTTGTCCGGGTGTGCGGCGATGATGCCGAGCGCCGTGTYCATCGCCGCGTCAACATTCTTCGTGCCCCAGTAGCCGGCCAGCGCCGGATCGAACATGTCGCCCAGCCAGTGCAGCACCACGGGCTGCTTCGCCTGGCGCAGGATGCGGTCGTACACGCACTCGTAGTCGGCGGGGCTCTTTGCCACGCGGGCCAACGCCCGGCTCGCCATCACGATCAGCTTGCCGCCGAGCGCCTCGATGGCGGCCATCTGTTCCTCGTAGCCGCGGATCACGTCGTCGACGCTCTTCACTTCGTCGATGTCCAGGTGGTCGGTGCCGCAGCCCGAGGCGACCAGCGCGCCGGGCACGTCCTTCGCCGCATCGAGCGATCGGCGGATCAGCTCGAGCGAGGTCGGCCAGTCCAGGCCCATGCCGCGCTGCGCGGTGTCCATGGCCTCGGCCACGCCCAGGCCCAGCGAGAACAAATGACGGCGGTAGGCGATGGTGGTGTCCCAGTCGACCGTGCATTGCAGCCAGGGGTCGATGGCGGCGAGCGGATCGGCGACGACGTGTGCCGCCGAATAGGCGATGCGGTTGAACCTGACGCCCGCATCGGGTTTCACCGGCGCGGTGCCGCGCAGCGTGTAGGGCGCGAGCGCACCGCCCGCGGTGGGAAGGGTCAGCGAAAGTGCCATGCTGCCTGCCTCAGATCTTCAGTGGAGGCACGTCGATCCAGCGGCGGTCCTTCCAGGACTCGAGCGCAGCCTCGACCAGCTGCACGCCCTTCGCGCCTTCGGGCAGCGTCCACTTGTAGGGCTCGTTCTCGACCACGTGGCGGATGAAGTGCTCCCACTGGATCTTGAAGCCGTTGTCGTAGACCTGCGAGTCCGGAATCTCCTGCCACTGGTCGAAGAAATTCATCATCTGTTTCTCGTCGGGGTTCCACACCGGGCGCGGCGTGGCGACGCGCGACTGGGCGCGGCAGCTCGAGAGGCCCGCGACGGCCGAGCCGTCGGTGCCGTCGACGTGAAAGGTCACGAGGTCGTCGCGGCGCACGCGCGTGACCCAGCTCATGTTGATCTGCGCGATCACCGGCTCGCCGTTGTGGCCGGTGAGTTCGCAGGTGGCGTAGGCCGCGTCGTCGGCGGTGGCTTCGTAGGGCTTGCCGGCTTCGTTCCAGCGCTTGGGGATATGCGTCGCGCCGATGCACGAGACCGACTTCACTTCGCCGAACAGGTTGTCCAGCACGTAGCGCCAGTGGCACATCATGTCCAGGATCATGCCGCCGCCGTCTTCCTTGCGGTAGTTCCAGCTCGGGCGCTGGATGGGCTGCAGGTCGCCCTCGAACACCCAGTAGCCGAACTCCAGTCGCACGCTGAGCATGCGGCCGAAGAAGCCGGCGCGGCGCAGCATGTCGAGCTTGCGCAGTCCGGGCAGGAAGAGCTTGTCCTGCACGGCGCCGTGCTTCAGGCCAGAGCCTTCGGCGAGGCGGGCGATCTCGACGGCTTCGTTGAGGTTGGTGGCGATCGGCTTCTCGCAGTACACGTGCTTGCCCGCGCGGATGGCCTTGGCCAGCAGCGTGGGGCGCATCTGCGTGGTGCCGGCGTCGAAGAAGATGGTGTCGTCCTTGTTCTCGAGCGCCTTGTCGAGGTCGGTGCCCCAGCGCGCGATGTTGTGAGCCTTGGCGAGCGCTTCCATCTTCTCGGCGTTGCGGCCGATGAGGATCGGGTCGGGCATGACCCTGTCGCCGTTCGACAGCGTGACGCCGCCTTGCGCGCGGATCGCGCAGATCGACCGGATCAGGTGCTGATTCATGCCCATGCGGCCGGTGACGCCGTGCATGATGATTCCTAGACGTTGGGTGGCCATCGTTTTCTTCCTTGGGATGCGAGAGGGGTGCTTCAGTAGACGGAACGCATGGCGTCCCACGAGATGCCCGCGCCGGGAATGCCGGTGGCAAAGCCGGGCGCGGTGGCGAGCGACGACAGGGCTAGCTGTCCGTCGCGGATGGCGAGGCGCACGGCGCCATCGCTCGGTTCGTAGAGGCCGGGATGCAGCTTCAGCAAGGCTTGCTGCTCGGCTTCGGGTACGGCTGCGAGGCCGTTGACGTAGTGGTGTCCGTTGCGCTCGACGTGCGAGAGGCCGAGCCAGGCGACCAGCGCGAGGTCCTGTTGCACGCCGATGCCGGCCTGCATGGTCAGGTCTTCGCCGGAGAGGAAGTAGCGCGAAGTGCCTTCGGCCGCGTTCCACTGCGCGCAGCGCGCTGCGTTGACGACAGATTTGTAGAAGCCCTTGCAGCTCTTGCTCGACACGCCCGTGTAGCCCAGCGCACGGGCCTGCACGAAGGCGTCGAGCGTGGCGTCGGATTCGTCGATGAGCAGGGGAATGCGCTTGCCCAGTGCCGACACGTCGCGCTGCAAGGCGGCATCGCGGCGGATCGGTTGTTCGACGAAGAACGTCTTCTGCGCGAGTTTCCACAGCACGGGTGTCGAGAGCATGCGATCGAGAAAGACGGCGAAGGCATCGGCGTCGGCATATTGTTCGTTGCCGTCGAGCGTCACGAGCTGGGCGTGGCCGTCGATCACGCGGGCGATGCGTTCGAGGCGCGCGATGTCCTGTGCGGTACTGCCGCAGAGCTTGAGCTTGAAATGCGTGAGGCCGTAGCGGCGCACGGCGGCGGCGAGCGTGGCGGGCAGGCCGTCCCTGGGGGCGTCGGGCAGTGCATCGCTGTCGTCGATGGCGTCGGCCAGGCCGACGGTGTGGCGCGCCGCAATGCCTGCACGGGGCGATTGCCTGGCCAGGAAGCCGGGTATGTCGAATCCCGCGAGATCGTCGGCCAGTCCGCTGCCTGCCATGTCGATGCCGCACAGATTGGCGCTCATGGCGGCTGCGAAGCTTGCGCCCGTGTGCAGGCACAGCGCATCCAGCACGGCGCGATCGATCAGCGCCGGCCCGTAGCTCGCGACCAGCGCCTGCAGGCCCTTCGCTTTCGCGCTGGCTTGCAGCGCGGCGTAGTTCGACGCGAAATGCGTCCAGGCGGTCTGCGCATCGTCTTCACCGACATAGGCGTCGCGCGCATCGCGCAGGGCGAAGCGCAGCTGCTCGAAGTTCTGTTCGTTGTTGAGCGCAGGGTTCTTGTCGAACCACTTGGGCACCATCATCTCGGCGGCGCAGCCTTCGGCCGTGCTGCCGTTCTCGAAGCGGATGCGCGCCCGCACAAACACCTGCGGGCAGGCGGTAACGGTCGCCGCGCCGAAGCGGAACGGCAGCCGCAGCGCCACGTCGCGCTCGGCGAAGCGGATCTCTTCGATGTGGAAACGGGGCGCGTCCATGGCTCGCAATCAGTGGTCCAGGATGCCCTGCGAGAAGAAATGCGCGCGCACCACCTTCGTGTGCGCGCCGAACTCGGCGGAGGCCATCATGTCGAGCGTGCGCGGGCGCGGCAGCTCGATGTCGTAGACGGCGGCAATCGAACCCGGGCGCTCGCTCATCACGATCACGCGGTCCGAGAGAAAGATCGCTTCGGGGATGCTGTGGGTGATCAGCATCACGGTCTTCTTCGAGGCCATCCAGATGCGCTGCAACTCGAGGTTCATCTTCTCGCGCGTCATCGCGTCGAGCGCGCCGAAGGGCTCGTCCATCAGCAGCACCGACGGATCGTGCAGGAGCGCGCGGCAGATCGATGCGCGCTGCTGCATGCCGCCCGAGAGCTGCCAGGGGTACTTGCCTTCGAAACCCTTGAGGCCGGCCATCTCCATCAGCGCGCGCGCCCGGGCCTGCGAGGCGGCCTTGGGCAGGTGGCGCATCTCGGCCTGCAGCAGGATGTTGTCTTCCACGCTGCGCCAGGGCAGCAGCACCGCGCTCTGGAACACGATGCCCACGTCCTTCTGCGGTCCCTTGATCGGCTTGCCGGCCAGCGTGAGGTCGCCGCCGCTGATCGGCAGCAGGCCCGCCACCATCTTGAGCAGCGTGCTCTTGCCGCAGCCCGAGGGACCGACCACCGAGACGAACTCGCCTTCCTTGATGGCGAAGTCGAGCGGCTTGAGCGATTCGACCGGGCCGTCCTTGCTTTGGTAGGTCTTCGAGACGCCGCGCGCTTCGATCAGGTTGACTTGGGACATAGGATGCGTGAGGGGTGCCAACAGTAAGCGCGCAGGCGGGAAGAAATCAGTTCGGCAGGAAGTCGAGCGTCACGTAGTCCTCGGGCTTGCCGCGCGTCGACGGGTCCATGCCTCCGTACTGCAC
>NZ_JBFUHN010000129.1:0-12460 GCF_056402375.1 Variovorax sp. P4_B10
CCCGTGAGCGACTTGCCGATCACTGCATAGGCGGTCTCGCAGAGCACCGCGCAGAACACCAGCAGGTTGCCGAGCCACGGCATCGACGACTTCGCCGCATCGGACGATGCCGGCGCGTGCGCAGGGGTGAGCGCCAGCAGGCCGATGCCGAGCGCGGCGCATGCAATGGCGAGCCCGATGCGCACCGTGATGCGTTCGCGCAGGAACAGCCAGCTCGCCACCGCGACCACCGCAGGGATCGACGCCATGATCACGCCCGCCGACACCGCGCTCGTGAGGCTCACGCCGAACAGCATGCAGATCGAGAACAGGAAGTTGCCGAGGAAGGATTCGAGGAAGACGAGCCAGCGTGTGCGGCCCGTCATGGGTGGTTCTTCGGGCCCGCGCTTGAGCCAGTGCGGCATCGCGAGCGCCGCGATGCCGAAGCGCAGCCACGCCAGCAGCAGCACCGGGAAGGCGGCGACCAGAGGCTTGGAGAGAGCGACGTAGCCGCCGACGAGCGACATGCTCAAGGCCAGGCAGCCATAGGCCACGAGGCGGCCGGAAGCGGGGGCGGCGGAGTTCAATAGACTGAAGTTTTTGTTGTTGCGGAAAGCGGATTCGATGATGCCCCACGTTTTTGTCTACGGCACGCTGCGCCGGCATGGGCGCAACGACATCGCGCGGTACCGGCCCGCACCTGTGTTCGTGGCCGAGGCGAGCATTGCCGGAACGCTGTACGACCTCGGTGCCTATCCGGGCGTCGTGCTGGATGGCGCGGGGCGCGTGACGGGCGAGATCTATCGCATCGAGTCCATGGTCGAGGCGGCGCTCGATCTGCTCGAAGAGGTGGCCGATGACGATTCGGGCGAGTACATCAAGCGCAAGGTGTGCGTGCAGGCCGGTGCGCAATGGTTCGATTGCCTGGTCTACGAGATCCATCCGGCGCGGACGGCGGGCCGCCAGGTGATCGAAGGCGGCGACTGGATCGCGCATGCGGCAGGCAAACCCCTGGCGTTTTCATCACCGAAAGATTGATTGCGTATTATGAAAAGCGCGACTGCTGCGCCGCAATATTTTTTCTCAATATGAGAAAAATAATTTTGTATTGAGAAATATCTTCGTAAGTTGTTGATTTTGTTGAGTGAAAAATATGTCTTCTATAAGACATAAGAGTCTGCGAACGGATTACAGTAAGTCCCATGGCCGCAGCGCCCAACCCTTCAATCAACCTCACGGAGTGACCATGCCCCAGACCCTCACCGAACAACTGAGCCGCGAACAGCAAATTGCCGCCCTCGAAAAAGACTGGGCCACCAATCCGCGCTGGAAGGGCATCAAGCGCGGCTACAGCGCAGCCGACGTGGTTCGCCTTCGCGGCTCCTTCCCGATCGAGCACACGCTGGCCCGCCGCGGTGCCGAAAAGCTCTGGGATCTGGTGAACAACGAACCCTACGTCAATTGCCTCGGCGCGCTCACCGGCGGCCAGGCCATGCAGCAGGTCAAGGCTGGCGTGAAGGCGATCTACCTGTCGGGCTGGCAAGTTGCCGCCGACAACAACAGCTACGCCTCGATGTACCCCGACCAGTCGCTGTACCCGGTGGACTCGGTGCCGACCGTGGTCGAGCGCATCAACAACACCTTCCGTCGCGCCGACGAAATCCAGTGGTCCAAGAACGTGAACCCCGGCGACAAGGGCTACACCGACTACTTCGCGCCCATCGTGGCTGACGCCGAAGCCGGTTTCGGCGGCGTGCTGAACGGCTTCGAATTGATGAAGGCCATGATCAAGGCCGGCGCCGGCGGCGTGCACTTCGAAGACCAGCTTGCTTCGGTCAAGAAGTGCGGTCACATGGGTGGCAAGGTGCTCGTGCCCACCACCGAAGCGGTGCAGAAGCTGATTGCAGCACGCATGGCTGCCGACGTGTGCGGCACCCCGACGCTCGTGATTGCCCGCACCGATGCGGAAGCGGCCGACCTCATCACCAGCGACTACGACGAGAACGACAAGCCCTTCCTGACCGGTGAGCGCACCGCCGAAGGCTTCTACAAGACCAGGAAGGGCATGGACCAGGCCATCAGCCGCGCAGTGGCCTACGCCTACTACGCCGACCTGGTGTGGTGCGAAACCGGCACGCCCGACCTCGAGTTCGCCCGCAAGTTCGCCGAAGCCGTGCACAAGGTGCACCCGGGCAAGATGCTTGCCTACAACTGCTCGCCGTCGTTCAACTGGAAGAAGAACCTCGACGACGCGACCATCGCCAAGTTCCAGAAGGAACTCGGCGCCATGGGCTACAAGTACCAGTTCATCACGCTGGCCGGCATCCACTCCATGTGGTTCAACATGTTCGACCTGGCGCAAGACTACGTGGCGCGCGGCATGTCGGCCTACGTCGAGAAGGTGCAGGAGCCCGAGTTCGCAGCGCGCGATCGCGGCTACACCTTCGTGTCGCACCAGCAGGAAGTGGGCACGGGTTACTTCGACGAAGTGACCACCGTGATCCAGGGCGGCAAGTCCAGTGTTACCGCTCTGACCGGTTCGACCGAAGAAGAGCAGTTCCACTGATCTGCCGACACGGATTTTTCGCTGTCACTTTCAAGCCCGGCCATGTGCCGGGCTTTTTTTGTGGGCGAGCGCCCGAGTCGATCAGCCTTCGAGGCGCACTTCGCGCACGCCGCGGCCCAGCCGCTGACGCAGCAGGGTGCGCAGCGTCACGCCATCGGCGTAGCCGACCATGCCGGCGATCTGCTCGAGGCTCTTGTCGCTGGTCTTGAGCAGGTGCACCGCGCGCTCCACGCGCAGGTCCTGCACATAGGACAGAGGGCTCTTGCCGAGCACCTGCTGCATCCGGCGGGCCAGCGTGCGCTTGCTGGTGCCGGCGGCCAACGCCGCCTCGTCGAGCGAAAAGCCGTCGGCCAGCCGGCCGCGCGCCCAGCGCTCGAAGCGTTCGACCAGCGGATCGGAATGCAAGAGGTGGTCGGAGATCACGTAGGCCGACTGCGACGGGCGCGAATCCACGATGAGATAGCGTGCGACCAACGTGGCGAGTTCGGGGCTCGCCTGGCGCACGAGCCAGAGCGCCATGTCGACATGGCTCAGCGCCGCGCCCGCAGTGACGCGATGGCCGGAGCTGACCAGCATGCGCGAGTCTTCGAGCTGCACGGCGGGGTAGCGCTGGCGGAACAGCGTGGCCAGCCACCAGGTCGTCGTCGCCTTGTGATGGTCGAGCAGGCCGGACTCCGCGAGCACGAAGGTGCCGATGCAGGCGGCCGCGAGGTTGGCGCCTTTGCCGGCGCGCTCGTGCAGTGCGGTGCAGGCATCTCGCACGTCGGCCCGGCGCAATGCGGGCTCCAGCGTTTCGGGCATCTTGCAGCCGAGCGCGGGGATGACCAGCCAATCCGCGGAGCCGCCGTCCATCGTGCGGGCCACAGGCACGGTCAGGCCTTGCGAGGTTCGCACTCTCTTGCGAACGCCCACGACCGTGACCTCGAAACGCGCCACGTCGAGCCGCAGCATGGCTGCGAGTTCGTTGGCGGTGGTGAACACGTCGAGCACCGTGGCGAGGCCGGTGTCGAAGACGCCGTCGAGGGCGAGCACATCGAGCTTCATGGCCATAACGATATCAAAGATGTCAAAAATGCCAATAGCTGCGAGTGGAGATGCTGCCTAGAGTGCATGCCAACGCCGCGCAATGTCGCGCGCCGTTGTTTTCACTCCAGGAGATGACCATGATCAAGTTCGCACTGTTCGCCCGCCTCGAGGCCAGGCCCGGCAAGGAATCCGAAGTCCAGCAATTCCTCGAAGCCGGCCTCGCCATGGCGCGTGAAGAGAAAACCACGCCGATCTGGTTTGCGCTGCGCCTGTCGCCGAGCACCTTCGGCATCTTCGACGCGTTCGAGGACGAGGCGGGGCGCCAGGCCCACCTGACCGGTCCGATCGCGCAGGCCCTGATGGCGAAGGCCCCCGAGCTGTTCGCCGACCCGCCGTCGATCGAGCCCATCGAGGTGCTGGGGCTCAAGAACGTCGCGTCCATGGCCTGAGCAGCCAGAAGCTAGAATCGCCGTCTCTGCACTCAACAAGAGCGAGAAAGGCACCTTGGTTATGACACCGCGAACTACTCCGCAAGGATTCAGCGGCTTTTTCTTCTCCGAAGGAAAAGGCCGGTAGCCCGCGCACGCTGGTTTCTTCCAGCTCTCAAACCAAGCAAAGCGCGGCATCCACCGCGCTTTTTTGTTTTTCTCCCGAGGTTTTCACATGATCCAGATCACGCTCCCCGACAACTCGCGCCGCGAGTTCCCAGGCCCGGTTTCGGTGGCCGAAGTGGCCCAGTCCATCGGACCCGGCCTCGCCAAGATGACGGTGGCCGGCAAGGTCGACGGCCGGCTCGTCGATGCCAGCGATGTCATCGATCACGATGCCAGGCTCCAGATCATCACGCCCAAGGACGACGAGGGTCTGGAGATCATCCGCCACTCGACGGCCCACCTGGTCGGTCACGCGGTGAAGCAGCTCTATCCGACGGCCAAGATGGTGATCGGGCCCGTGATCGACGAAGGTTTCTACTACGACATCTCCTACGAGCGTCCCTTCACGCCCGAGGACATGGCCGCCATCGAGGCGCGCATGCGCGAGCTGATTGCGCAGGACTACGACGTCGTCAAGAAGATGACGCCGCGTGCCGAGGTGATCGAGGTCTTCAAGTCGCGCGGCGAGGACTACAAGCTTCGCCTCGTCGAGGACATGCCCGACGAGCAGGCCATGGGCCTCTACTACCACCAGGAATACGTCGACATGTGCCGTGGCCCGCACGTGCCGAACACGCGTTTCCTGAAGGTCTTCAAGCTCACGAAGCTGGCCGGTGCCTACTGGCGCGGCGACGCCAAGAACGAACAGTTGCAGCGCGTCTACGGCACGGCCTGGGCCGACAAGAAGCAGCTCGACCAGTACATCCAGCGCATCGAGGAAGCCGAGAAGCGCGATCACCGCAGGCTCGGCAAGGAGCTCGACCTGTTCCACATCGACGAAGTGGCGCCGGGCGTGGTGTTCTGGCACCCCAAGGGCTGGGCGGTCTGGCAGGCGGTGGAGCAGTACATGCGCGGCATCTACCGCGACACGGGCTACTGGGAAGTGAAGGGCCCGCAGATCCTCGACAAGAGCCTGTGGGAGAAGACGGGCCATTGGCAGAACTACCGCGACAACATGTTCACGACGGAGTCGGAAAAGCGCGAGTACGCGCTCAAGCCGATGAACTGTCCGGGCCACGTGCTGATCTTCAAGAGCGACCTGCGCAGCTACCGCGACCTGCCGCTGCGCTACGGCGAGTTCGGCCAGTGCCACCGCAACGAACCCAGCGGTGCGCTGCACGGGATCATGCGCGTGCGCGGCTTCACGCAGGACGACGGCCACATCTTCTGCACGGAAGACCAGATCCTCGACGAATGCATCGCCTACACGGAGCAGTTGCAGAAGGTCTACGCCGATTTCGGCTTCACGGACATCCTCTACAAGGTCGCCACGCGGCCCGAGAACCGCGTCGGTTCCGACGAGCTGTGGGACAAGGCCGAGCATGCGGTGATGGAGTCGCTGCGCCGCTCGGGCGTCGATTTCATCATCTCGCCCGGCGACGGCGCCTTCTACGGCCCGAAGATCGAGTACACGCTGCGCGACGCCATCGGCCGCCAGTGGCAGTGCGGCACGATGCAGGTCGACTTCAACACGGCCGAGCGCCTTGGCGGCGAATACGTGACGGAATCGAGCGGCCGCGCCCATCCCGTGATGCTGCACCGCGCCATCGTCGGCAGCCTGGAGCGCTTCATCGGCATGTTGATCGAACACCATGCCGGCGCGTTGCCCGCATGGCTCGCTCCGGTGCAGGTTGCGGTGCTCAATATCAGCGAAGGACAGGCCGATTACGCTGCGCAAGTTGCGAAAGCGCTGCAAAATCAAGGGCTTAGGGTTCAGCTTGACCTGCACAACGAGAAGATTACGTATAAAATACGGAAGCATTCGTTGCAAAAGCTCCCTTATATCCTCGTCGTGGGCGACAAGGAAAAGGAAGCCGGTGCCGTCGCAGTGCGCGCCCGGGGCAATCAAGACCTCGGTGCAATGTCCCTCGAATCGTTCGTGCAACGGCTCGTCCAGGATGTTGCTGACAAGCGTTGATTTGTCTCTGAAACACCCCATATGTTTCCCAGCCAAATCGTGCCGCTTGTCCGCGAGGACTGACCGGCGTTCGCTACAGATTTTGTAGCAAATTTTGAAGGATTCTGACCATCGCTACTGCATTTCGCGACCGCCGCCACCGCGAGGAACGCCAACACCGCCTGAACCGGGAAATCATGGCCCCGGAAGTCCGCCTTGTAGGCCCGGAAAACGAGCCATTGGGTGTTATGAGTCTCTCGGAGGCCTTGCGCCTTGCTGGCGAGGCTGATGTGGATCTGGTGGAGGTCGTCGCGGCGGCCAACCCGCCAGTGTGTCGCCTGATCGAGTACGGGAAGTTCAAGTACCACGAGCAGAAGAAGGCGGCCGAGGCGAAGTCGAAGCAGAAGGTCATCGAGGTCAAGGAAATCAAGTTCCGCCCCGGTACCGACGATGGCGACTACAACATCAAGATGCGCAACATCAAGCGCTTTCTTGAAGAGGGCGACAAATGCAAGATCACGCTGCGCTTCCGCGGCCGCGAGATCACGCACCAGGAGCTCGGGCTGGCACTCTTGCAGCGTATCCGCGACGAACTGGGCGACCTGATCATGGTCGAGCAGTTTCCGAAGCTGGAAGGCCGGCAGATGATCATGATGATCGCGCCGGGCCGCAAGAAGGCCGGTGGCGGTGCTCCCAAGCCGGCGGCGGAAGCTGCTGCACCGGCAACGGCACCCACGGCAACTGCCTGAGGCGTTTGCAGCAGACGAGGTTTTGAAGGGATTTCGCCGTTGCCGGCACTTTGAAAGAAGCGCAGGCAGGGGCGGGATAAAGAAGTGTCTCGGGGCCAACAAGTCCGTGGAGTATTCACGGCGCCTCACGAGCACAAACTAAAGGAGCATTCACATGCCCAAAATGAAGACCAAGAGCAGCGCGAAAAAACGTTTCCGCGTTCGTCCCGGTGGCACCGTCAAGCGCGGTCAAGCCTTCAAGCGTCACATCTTGACGAAGAAGACCACCAAGAACAAGCGTCACCTCCGTGGTGCAGTCGCAGTGCATGAGACCAACATGGTTTCTGTCGCCGCCATGCTGCCCGGCCGTGGCATTTAACTCAGACGAACAAGGAGTACACACATGCCTCGCGTCAAACGTGGTGTAACGGCTCGCGCCCGCCACAAGAAAGTTCTCGCACTCGCCAAGGGTTTCCGCGGTCGCCGCGGCAATGTCTTCCGCATCGCCAAACAGGCGGTGATGAAGGCAGGCCAATACGCCTACCGTGACCGCCGTACCAAGAAGCGCGTGTTCCGTCAGCTGTGGATCGCGCGTATCAACGCCGCCTCGCGTGAACTGGGCCTGACCTACAGCCAGTTCGCCAACGGCATCCGCAAGGCCGGTATCGAGATCGACCGCAAGATGCTTGCGGACATCGCCGTGCACGACAAGGCCGCTTTTGCCGGCATCGTGGAGCAGGTCAAGGCCAAGCTGGCTGCTTGATTCTGCACAGCAGGGGTGCTGCCTTCGGGCAGTTTCCTGCGCCCACGGCTCAAGGGCTGGCGCTTGAAAAGGCTCCAGCTCTTTTTTATTTCCCCTCGAAGATTTTTGTTGCTATGAACGAGTTGGACTCCCTGGTCGACACCGCACACGCTGCCTTCGCCGAGGCGAAAACGCCCGCCGAGCTCGAAAACGCCAAGGCCCAGTTCCTCGGCAAGTCGGGCCGCATCACCGAGCTGATGAAGGGGATGGCCGCGCTGAGTGTCGAAGAGAAGAAGTCCCGCGGCGCCGCGATCAACGTGGCCAAGCAGGCCATCGAGTCCGCACTGACCGGCCGCCGCCAGCAGCTGGCCGATGAAGAACTCTCCCTGCAACTGCGCGCCGAAGCGCTCGACGTGAGCCTGCCCGGCCGCCGCCGCATTTCAGGCGGCCWGCATCCGGTGAGCCGCACCCTGGAGCGCATCGAGGAAATTTTCTCCAGCATGGGCTTCGACGTGGCCGACGGCCCCGAGATCGAGAGCGACTGGCACAGTTTCACCTCGCTCAACAACCCGCCGAACCATCCCGCGCGTTCGATGCAGGACACCTTCTACGTCGACCTGAACGGCGACGACGGCATTCCCTACAACCTGCGTCCGCACACCAGCCCGATGCAGGTGCGCTATGCGCATCAGCACATCAAGAAGTACGCGGCCGAGTTCGCCGCTGCTGCAGCCGACACCACCGGTACCGTCAAGGCGCCCGAGATCCGCGTCATTGCGCCGGGGCGCACCTACCGCGTCGACAGCGACGCCACCCATTCGCCGATGTTCCACCAGTGCGAAGGCCTGTGGCTCGGCGAGAACGTGAGCTTCAAGGACCTGAAGGTCGTCTTCACCGACTTCTGCCGCACCTTCTTCGAGCGCGACGACCTCGTGTTGCGCTTCCGCCCGAGCTTCTTCCCGTTCACCGAGCCCAGCGCCGAGATCGACATCCAGTTCCAGAGCGGCCCGCTGGCCGGCCGCTGGCTCGAGGTGTCGGGCTCGGGCCAGGTGCATCCGAACGTGGTGCGCAACATGGGGCTCGACCCCGAGCGCTACATCGGCTTCGCCTTCGGCATGGGCCCCGACCGGCTCACGATGCTGCGCTACGGCGTGAACGACCTGCGCCTCTTCTTCGACGGCGACCTGCGTTTTCTCTCGCAGTTCCAGTGATTCACTGACACGCCCTTTCCATATCAGAAAAACAGATCGAGATCGAAGAGATGCAATTCCCGGAATCCTGGCTGCGCGAGTTCTGCAACCCGCCCCTCGACAGCGCCACACTGGCCGAAACGCTCACCATGGGCGGCTTCGAGGTCGAAGAGCGCCGACCGGTGGCGCCGCCTTTCACGCGCATCGTGGTTGGCGAGATCAAGGAAGCCGCTCAACACCCGAACGCCGATCGCCTGCGCGTGTGCCAGGTCGACGCAGGGCAGGGTGCCTTGCTCAACATCGTGTGCGGTGCACCCAATGCGCGCGTCGGCATCAAGGTGCCGTGCGCGCTCGTCGGCGCCGAATTGCCGCCGGGCGAGGACGGCAAGCCCTTCCTCATCAAGCTCGGCAAGCTGCGCGGCGTGGAAAGCCAGGGCATGCTGTGCTCGGCGCGCGAGCTGCACCTGAGCGAAGACCACGGTGGCCTGCTCGAACTCGACGCCGACGCACCCATCGGTGCCGATGTGCGCGACGTGCTCAAGCTCGACGACGCGCTGCTCACGCTCAAGCTCACGCCCAATCTGGCGCACGGCCTCAGCGTCTACGGCGTGGCCCGCGAACTGGCGGCCCTGACCGGCGCGCCGCTCAAGACGCCGGCCATCGCGCCGGTGAAAACCTCGTTTGCCGACGTGCTGCCCGTCAAGGTCGAAGCACCCGAACTCTGCGGCCGTTTCTCGGGCCGCATCGTGCGCGGCGTGAACACCAAGGTCGCCACGCCGGCCTGGATGGTCGAGCGCCTCGCGCGCTGCGGCCAGCGCAGCGTGACACCGCTGGTCGACATCTCGAACTACGTGATGTTCGAGTACGGCCAGCCCAGCCACATCTTCGACCTCGACAAGATCCACGGCGGCCTCACGGTGCGCTGGGGCAAGGCGGGCGAACAGCTCAAGCTGCTGAACGGCACGACGATCACCGTCGACGACAAGGTCGGCGTGATCGCCGACGACCGTGAAGTCGAATCGCTGGCCGGCATCATGGGCGGCGACGCCACCTCGGTGTCCGACGACACCCGCAACATCTACGTCGAAGCGGCGTTCTGGTGGCCCGAAGCCGTCCAGGGCCGCTCGCGCCGTTTCAACTTCACGACCGACGCGGGCCATCGCTACGAACGTGGTGTCGACCCGAGCCGCACCGTCGAGATCATCGAGCGCATCACGCAACTGATCGTCGAGATCTGTGGTGGCCAGGCCGGTGCCATGGACGACCAGAAGCTGCACCTGCCCGAAGCCCTGCCTGTCACGCTGCGTGTGGCGCGCGCCGCACGCGTGATCGGCATGCCGCTTTCGCAGGCGCAATGTGCCGATGCGCTGAGCCGTCTCGGCTTTGCGCTGACCGCAGGCGAAGGCACGTTGACGGTCACCCCGCCGCCGCACCGCTTCGATCTGTTGATCGAAGAAGACCTGATCGAAGAGGTTGCCCGCCTGATCGGTTTCAACAACCTGCCGACCACCGCACCGCTGGCCCCCATCACGGCCCGCGTGCGGCCCGAAGCGCAGCGCAGCCGTTTCGCCGTGCGCCGCAGCATCGCGGCACTCGGCTACCAGGAAACCATCAACTTCAGCTTCGTCGAAGCGCATTGGGAGCAGGACCTCGCCGGCAATGCCAACCCGGTCAAGCTGCTGAATCCCATCGCCAGCCAGATGAGCGTGATGCGCTCGTCGCTGATCGGTTCGCTGCTGCACGTGCTCAAGTTCAACCTCGACCGCAAGGCACCGCGCGTGCGCGTGTTCGAGTTGGGGCGCGTGTTCATGCGCGACGACAGCGTGGCCACCACCGACAGCACCGTGCGCGGCATCAACCAGCCGATGCGCGTGGCCGGTCTCGCCTGGGGCGATGCCGATGAAGCGCGCTGGGACGGCAAGGCGCAGCGTGTCGATTTCTATGACGCCAAGGGCGACGTCGAGGCGCTGCTCGCACCGCGGGTGCCGAGCTTCGAGCCGGCCGAGCATCCGGCCCTGCACCCGGGCCGTGCGGCGCGCGTGCTGATCGACGGCAAGGCCATCGGCTTCGTTGGCGAACTGCATCCGCGCTGGCGCCAGAAGTGGGACTTCGCCCAAGCGCCGGTGCTGTTCGAACTCGATCTCGACGCGGTCACCGCGCGCCCGGTGCCCGTGGCCCAGCCGGTGCCCAAGCACCAAGCGGTCGAGCGCGACATCGCAGTCGTTGTCGCCGAGGCCGTCTCGCACGACGCGCTGATGCAAACGATCCGCGCGACTGCCGCCGCACAGGGGCTGCTGCGCGACGCGGCGCTGTTCGACATCTACCGCCCGCAACCTTTGCGCGACGGTGCTGTCGCAGCGCCCGGCGCCCTGGCGCAGGGCGAGAAGAGCATGGCGGTTCGCCTGAGCTTCCAGAGCGACAGCGCCACCCTGACGGACGAACAGGTCGAACCTGCGGTCCGTGCAATCGTCGAACAATTGGGCGCCAAGCTGGGCGGCCGCTTGAGGGGGTGATGAGAATGAACGCTGCCGAATTCACGCTCGAGGCTCTTGAAACGCCGGCGCTCACCAAGGCGCATCTGGCCGACCTTCTGTTCGAGCAGATCGGCCTGAACAAGCGCGAGTCCAAGGACATGGTCGAAGCGTTCTTCGAACTCGTGGCCAGCAGCCTGATCGAAGGCACGGACGTCAAGATCTCGGGCTTCGGCAACTTCCAGATCCGCGTGAAGGCGCCGCGGCCGGGCCGCAACCCGCGCACCGGCGAAGCCATTCCGATCGGCGAGCGTCGCGTCGCCACCTTCCATGCGAGTGCCAAGCTCAAGGAACAGATTCACGGAAGCATCGACCAAGGCAGTTCGTCCGAAGTCGAGTGGAGCCTGGGCACCGAATAGTGCTTGGTGCTCGACGGCCGCGTGGAGTAATCTCTGAGGTTTCCCGCGCACCATCTTGATTTCAATGGAGAAAACGCTCCCGCCGATTCCTGTCAAACGCTACTTCACCATCGGTGAGGTCGGCGAGTTGTGCGGCGTCAAGCCGCATGTGCTGCGCTACTGGGAGCAGGAGTTCACGCAACTGCGGCCGATGAAGCGCCGCGGCAACCGCCGCTACTACCAGCACCACGAGGTGCTCATGATTCGCCGTATCCGCGATCTGCTCTACGACCAGGGTTTCACGATCAGCGGCGCGCGCAACAAGCTGCAGGAGCTCGTGCAGGGTGAGCGCGACCGCCGCAAGGCCGGCGAGGTGCCACTCGAAGGCATGGAAGCCATCGAGATCGACCAGGAAGAATTCGACGCCGCCGTCGTGCAGGACAGCCCCGAACTGGCGGCGCCGCGCACGGTGGATCTGTCGCAGTTGTTGCACCTTCGGCGCGAACTCTTTGAAATTCGTGAGCTGCTGACCATCGGACGGTGAATTCCGCCGGCTATAATTGAGAGCTTCGGTGTGTGGCGCAGCCTGGTAGCGCACTTGCATGGGGTGCAAGGGGTCGAAGGTTCGAATCCTTTCACACCGACCAATGACAGTAACGGAGAGCCGATTAGCAAACGCTAATCGGCTTTTTCGTTTCTGGGCCAAGGGGTAAACAAGCTGGCCGCGATGCTGCGGATATGCCGGGCGCTTCTTTCTTGGACCATCTCTGACTTTGCGACCAGCAATGCTCTTAAGAGGCGCGCCTCGCT